>NZ_JBJGYR010000009.1:0-221698 GCF_054050095.1 Geodermatophilus sp. SYSU D01105 | reverse complement strand
CCCCCCCCCCCCCCCCCCCCCCCCCCGCCCCCCCCCCCCCCCCCCCCCCCCCCCCCCCCCCCCCCCCCCCCCCCCCCCCCCCCCCCGGGCGGTCTAGAGCGCGTCCAGGACCTCGTTGGCGCTGGCGGCCTCCCAGCGGCCCATCCGCGTCGACCGCGGACTGCCCCTGCAACTGCACAGCGGCTACGGCGACCCGGACCTGGACCTGCACCGGGCCAACCCGCTGCTGCTCATGCCGTGGCTGCGCCGGGTGGAGCCGACGGCGGTGCCGGTCATGCTGCTGCACAACTACCCGTACCACCGCGAGGCCGGTTACCTGGCGCAGGCGTTCGACAACGTCTACTTCGACGTCGGCCTGGGCCTGAACTACGTCGGCAGCCAGAGCCCGCAGCTGATCGCGGAGTCGCTCGAGGTCGCCCCCTTCACCAAGCAGCTGTACTCGTCCGACGCCTGGGGGCCCAGCGAGCTGCACCTCTCGGGCGCGCTGCTGTGGCGGCGGGGGATCAGCGCGGTGGTCGGGCGGTGGGTGGCAGCGGGGGAGTGGTCGGCGCGCGACGCCGAGCGGGTCGCGCGCCTCATCGGGCACGAGAACGCCCGGCGGGTCTACCGGCCCTGAGCGGCCGGCGCCGGACCGCCGGGGCGGCCCCGCCCCTGTGCCGCACGGCAGCGACCGCGACCGGGGACCGATGACCTGACCGACGACCGGCTCCGCGAGCAGGATCGGCGGCACCGATCCCGAACCGCGCCGTCCCCCGAGGAGTCCCCATGCCGGACACCGCGCTGGCCCGCCCGCACCGCCGCTCCGGCCCGGACCGCGGGTGGCGGCACCTGTACCTGGCGGGTCTCACGGCGCTCACGGGCTACTCGGCGGCGCTGGGCTGGCAGGCGCAGGTGGTGTCCTACCCGCTGTACCGGGCCGTCGGGGACGCGGAGTTCGCCGCCTACCACCGGCAGTACGACGCGGCGATCCCGCTGGTGGTCGTCGTGCCGGGCTTCGTGTCCTTCCTCGCCGGCGCCGCCTTCCCCTGGGCCCGGCCGGCCGGGGTGCCCCGGTCCGTGGCGGCGGTCGTCGGCCTCGGCGGCGTCGTGTCGATCGGGTCGACGGTCCTCTGGGCCATCCCGATGCACGACCGGCTGGACGAGGCCGGCCGGTCCGACGCCACCATCGACAGCCTGCTGCGCGCGAACCTGCTCCGCACGGTCGCGCTGACCGCGAGCACCCTGGCCCTGGTCTGGTCGGCGTGGCGCTGTGGCCGCGGGACCGGCGCCGCCCGCGCCTGACCCCGGTCGGTCCTCCACCGCTCCCGGCGCCGTGCGGACGGGCCCCCGCCCGCCCTCGTCGCGGGATCAGGCGGGCTCGGGCACGCCTCCCGGGTCGCCACCGGGGTCCTCCGGTGTCGCCTCGACCGGCGGCGGCGGGAGCGGCTGGGGCGCATCGGGCAGCAGCTCCGCCGGGTCGTCCGGCACGGGTGCGTTCGGGTCGATCTCCGGGTCCGGCTCCGGCAGCGGCACGGTCATGCGACGAGTCAACCAGTGCAGCCGCGGGGCCGGACGGCGCAGGTGGGGGCTGGTGTGGCGGAGGGGTTGCCGACCTCCGACCAGGTGGTGATCGTCGTGGTCGACCAGGCAGCTGAGCGGGACCTGGGTCGGGCGCGTCACAGGGAGCCGGGATGCGGATCGTGCTGTTGACGGCCGGGAGTCGCGGAGACGTCGAGCCGTTCCTCGCGCTGGCCCGACGAGCGCGGGACGACGGCCACGATGTCCGTCTGGGCGTGACGCGCGACTTCCTCGACACGGCCGAGGACGTGGGCGTCGACGTCGCGCCCCTGGACGCGGACTTCACGCGAGTGGTCACCCAGCAGGGGGTCTCGGCGTGGGCCGCGCTCCGGTCCTACCGCTCCGTGGTGCGGCCCATGATGGTCGCGATGCTGCGGTCCGCAGCCGAGGCCGCGGTGGCCTTCCGCCCCGATGTGGTCGTCCACCACCCCAAGGTGCTGTCCGCGCCGGTCGCTGCCGCCCACCTGGGGGTGCCCCACGTGCTGGTGGAGCTCGTCCCGACCCTGACCCCCACCCGCGAGTTCCCCGCGGCTGGGGTCACGACGGCGGACCTGGGGCGGTTCAACCCGTTGACCTATCGCGTGCTGGCCGGCGCCTCCACGGCGTTCGCCGGGGCGCTGCGCGAGATCCGGGGCCGCTTCGGGGTGCCGGTGCGCGGTCCGCTCCCTCCTCCCTCGCTGACCGTCGTGCCGATCAGCGAGGTCCTCCTGCCGCGGCCCCACGACTGGCCGGACACCACCCGGATGACCGGGGTCTGGCAGAACCCGCCGGCGGGTCCGCAGCTCGACGCCGAGCTCGAGGCCTTCCTCGACCCCGGGGACGTCGTGTACGCCGGCTTCGGGTCCATGGCCGCCGGCGACCCCCTCGCTCGCGGCCGGGCGGTGGTCGACGCGGTGCGCGCAGCCGGACGACGGGTCCTCGTGACCACGGGATGGGGAGGCCTGCGGATCCCCGAGGACCGGACCGGCGATGACGTCCTCGTCCGCGCCGGCGTACCGCACGCCGCGGTCCTGCCCCGCTGCAGCGTCGCCGTGCACCACTGCGGCGCCGGCACGGTGCACGCCGTCCTGCGGGCGGGGGTGGTGTCGGTGCCGGTGCCGTTCCTCGCAGACCAGCCCTTCTGGGCTGCACTGCTGCACCGACGCGGCCTCGGCGCGGCGCCGGTACCCGCGCGGCGGCTCACCGCTGACCGCCTCGGGGAGGCACTGGCCACCCTCCCCGGTCCCGGCGCCGCGGCGGACGCCGCCCGTGCGATGGCCGGGGAGGACGGCTGCCGGACCGCGATCGAGCTCCTCCGACAGCTGTCCTGAGGTCGTGTCCGGGCAGGTGTCCCCGCCGCCGGCCCGGCCTCGGCACCGTGAGTCCCTCGCGACCTGCAGTGAGCAGCGCGCGTCGCCGACCGGCGATCCGCCCGGGTAGCACGCAGCTCCCTTGACAGGTGATCGCGGGTCGAGGGAGGACAGCGTTCCTGCCCGAACCCCTCTGGAGGACGGCCATGACCTCGGTGACCGGTGGCCGGTCGGCGGGTGTCCGGCGCGATCGACGCGCCCTGGCGTTCGCCTGGGGGGTCACCCTCCTCCTCAGCAGCCTGCCCGGGATCATCGCGGTCGAGGTGGCTGGGGTGCGCCCTGCCGCGGCTCACTGGTGGGGGTTGGCCGCCGCTGTCCCCCTGCTCGGCGTCGCGGGGGTGTGGCGGCCGGCCCGGCCCGTCCTGCGGTACCTGCTCGTGGCGCTCGTCGCGTTCTGCGTGGCCTACGTCCTGCCACCGCTGCTCAGCAGCTGGATCGGGGCGGGCGGGTCGGACCTCGGCCGCATCCTCGTCAGCAGGACCCTCTTCCTCGTGGTGGCGGTGGTCGTGGCCGGCCTCCTCGTCGCCGGCCTGCGGATGTCACCGGCGGAGGCGTTCCTCACGCCCGGGCGGATGGCCGCACCGAGCGGACTGAGCCTGCCCGGGACGTCGCGCACGGTGAGCTGGGCGGTGCTGGGACCCTGCGCCGCGGTCGCCCTCTTCGCTCTCATGGCGGCCGTGACGTGGCCGGGCACGGGTCGCGACCCGACGGGCCTGGCGGCGCTCGTCCCCCTGCTGCCGTGGGTCATCGGCTGCGCGGCCGCCAACGCCCTCGGCGAGGAGGTGGTGTACCGATCCGGCCCCCTGGCCACGCTGGTCGACGTCGTGGGCTCCGGTCAGGCGGTCCTCCTGACCTCGGTCTGGTTCGGGCTCGCCCACTACTCCGGCTCGGTCCCCGAGGGGTTCGGGGGAGTGCTGCAGTCCGGCGTCCTGGCGCTCCTCCTCGGCGCGGCGATGGTCGCGACCAGGGGGCTGGGCTGGCCGTTCCTCCTGCACTTCGCCGTCGACCTCGTCGTGTTCGCCTCGATCGCGCTCGTCAGCACCTGAGCGGCGCACCGACCACCCCCGGCCGTCCCCGGTCAGCCGGCGCGGTCCTCCCGTTCCACCGACCCGGGCGGCCGGATCGCACCGGCGCACCGGGCTGCGGACGCCGTCGGCACAGATCGCGCCGTCCGCCGCCTCCCGGTAGGACTGGAGCGGGGCGCCACGGGCGTCCTCATCGCTCTCCCGGGAGGACCCGCGTGACCGCCCCCAGACTGGACACCGCCCCGTGGGTGGTCCGCGAGCCACACGTGGACCTCGAGACGATCGGTGTCACCGAGTCGGTCTTCAGTCTCTCCAACGGCTACCTCGGGATCCGGGGGACGCTCGACGAGGTCGAGCCCCACGGCATGCGCGGCACCTACCTGTCCGGGGTCCACGAGACCCATCCGTTGTCCTACCCCGAGGGTGGCTACGGGCAGCCCGAGGAGGGGCAGGCGATGCTCAGCGTCGTCGACGGCACGCCGCTGCGCCTGCTGGTCGACGGCGTCCCGCTGGACGTGCGCGAGGTCCGGCCGGAGGTCCACGAGCGCACGCTGGACCTGCGGACCGGCACCCTCGACCGCCGCGTGCGCTGGACGGCGCCGTCGGGCACGTCGGTGGAGGTGTCCTCCCGGCGGCTGGTGTCCCTCGCGGAGCGGTCGGTGTGCGCGGTCCGGTACGAGGTCCGCGTGCTGGACGGGCCCGCGCACGTCGTGGTCCGGTCCGACCTGGCCGCCGGCGAGGTGACGCCGACCGGCGTGGAGAACGACGACCCGCGCGTCGCGGAGTGTCTGGACCAGGCCTTCGAGCCCCGGGCACAGATCGGCAACGCGACCGGTGGCGCCCTGGTGGAACGGACGCGCCGCTCGGGCATCACCGTCGCCGCCGCGGTCGGACACCAGGTCGACGGCGGACGGGTGCGCACCCACGTCGACGAGCAGCACGTCATCACCACGGTCGCCGCCGACCTGCTCCCCGGCGAGGGGATCACGATCGTCAAGGCCGTCGGGTACAGCTGGTCCTACGACGCCGGGTCCGACTCCGTCCTCGGCGAGGCGTCGGCCGCCCTGAGCTCGGCCCTCGACCTCGGGTGGGAGGGGCTGCTCGCCGGCCAGCGGGCCGCGCTCGACGAGCTGTGGGCGAGCGCGGACGTCGAGGTCGACGGCGACCCCGAGCTCCAGCAGGCGCTGCGCTACGCCGTCTTCCAGCTGCACTGCTCCGCCGCCTGCATCTCCCGTGCCCCGGTCGGCGCCAAGGGGCTGACCGGCATGGGGTACAGCGGCCACACGTTCTGGGACGTCGAGGGGTTCGTCCTGCCCGCCCTGACGCTGCTGCGCCCGGAGGCGGCGGCACGCCTGCTGCGCTGGCGGTCCAGCACCCTCGACCTCGCCCGCGAGCGCGCCGCGACGCTGGGGCTGGCGGGGGCCGCCTTCGCGTGGCGGACGATCAGCGGGCGCGAGGTCTCCGCGTACTGGCCCGCGAGCACGGCGGCGATGCACGTGAACGCCGACATCTCCCGCGCCTTCTGGCTCCACCAGAACGTCACGGGCAGGGACCTGGTCGGCGTCGGGGGCCTGGCGGTGCTCGTCGAGACCGCGCGGCTGTGGATGTCGATCGGCCACGAGGACGCGGCCGGGGGGTGGCACCTGTTCGGCATGACCGGGCCCGACGAGTACACCGGGGTGGTCGACGACAACGTCTTCACCAACCTCATGGCCCGGGCCAACCTGCGGCGCGCCGCCGACGCCTGCCGGCGACACCAGGAGCGCGCGGCGGAGCTCGGGGTGGACTCCACCGAGACCGCCGCCTGGCGGGCCGCGGCGGACGCCGTGCACCTGCCGTGGGACGAGGGCCTGGGCGTGCACCCGTCGAACGCGAACTTCACCACCTACCGGGAGTGGCCCTTCGAGGACCAGCGCGACGCCTACCCGGTCCAGGAGCACCAGCACTACGCCACGTTCTACCGGCGGCAGGTGCTCAAGCAGGCCGACCTCGTCCAGGCGCTGTGGTGGTGCCGGGACGAGTTCACGGCCGAGGAGGTGGCGCGCGACCTCGAGTACTACGAGGCCCGCACCGTCCGGGACTCCTCGCTGTCGGCCGCCGTCCAGGCGGTCGTGTGCGCCCAGGCGCAGCACCCCGACCTCGCCCTGCGCTACCTGCGCGAGGCCGCCCTCGTGGACCTGCGCAACGTCACCGGCGGAACCGCCGACGGGCTGCACATGGCCTCCGTGGCCGGCACCTGGCTGGCGTTCGTCGCCGGTCTCGGCGGGCTGCGCGAGGACCACGAGGACCTCGAGATCGCGCCGCTGCTGCCGTCCTCGCTCTCGCGGACCGCCTACTCCGTCACCTGGCGCGGCCGGCTGCTCCGCGTCGAGACGACGCGGGAGGGCACCACGGTCACGCTGGTGCGCGGAGAGGGTCCCGTGACCGTCGTCGTGGACGGCACCCCGCGGTCGGTCGACGCCGGAGCCCCCGTCCAGGTGCCGCTCCGTGCCCCCACCCCGGTGCTCGACGAGCCGCGGCAGCCGGTCGGGCGGGAACCGCGCACCTGAGGGGTGTGCCGCCCGCCGCCCTCCTCAGGGGGAGCCATCCGGCCGGCGGGCACCCGGGACGCTGTGCCCACCCGACGCTCCGGGCGCCGGGGCGCCGGTGGACTCCTCCCCGCCCGGCAGCTCGCCGGCCACCTCCGCGTCCCCGCTCCTCTCCTCCGGCGGGTGGGCTGCCGTGGCCAGGGAAGCCCGTGCTGCCGCCGCGTCGGCGAGAGCCCGGTCCCGCGCCTCCTCCGCGCGCAGGCGGTCCCGCCGGCTCTCCTCGGCACGTCGCTCGGCGCGCTCAGCGCGGTCCTCCTGCTCCCTCGCCCGCTGCGCCGCGGCACCGGCTCGCGCCTCCGCCGCCTGGATGCGGCCCTCCGCGGCCGTGGTCTCCAGCCGGGCGGCCGCCTCCGCCTGTTCGGCGCGACTGACCGCCCGTGCGGCGTCGTCCCGGGCGCGCGCGGTCTCCGCGCGGGCCGCGCGCTCGGCCTCCAGGGCCGTGTCCCGCGCGGCCTCCGCGGACGTCGCCCGCTCGTGTGCTGACGCGGCCTCGGCGAGCGCGCGGTCCCGTTCCTCCTGCGCACGGGCCGCCTCGCTGCGTGCGGCCGCGGCGTCGCGGGCGGCCGCGTCGCGGCGTCGTTCGGCGTCCCGTCGCCCCGCCTCCGCCTCACCTGCGGCCGCTCCGGCGGCGGCCGCATCGGCGCGCGCCCGCTGCGCTTCGGCCTGCGCGGCGTCGGCGGCCTGCCGGGCGGTGGCCGCCCGTTCCCGCGCGGTCGCGGCCTCGTCCCGGGCACCGGTCGCGTCGGCCTCGGCCCGCGCCGCCACCTCGAGGGCCTCCCGCGTCGCCCCCTCCGCGACCGCGCGCACCCGGTCGGCCAGGGACGCACGCTGTTCGGCCTCGGCGACCTCGCGACGCGCGTCGGCGCGGACGGCCGCCCGCTCCACCTCCAGCAGATCCGCGTCGGCGGCCCTGGTCAGCACCTCCCCGGCACGGCCCACCTGGACCTCGATCTCCGCCAGGGTCTGACGGAGCCGGTCGGCGACCTCGGTCAGCGTCTCGGCGGGCCGCGCTCCCGGCAGCGGGGCCGCGGGCGTCTCCGGTGCGGCGGGTGCGCGCCCGGCCGCCTCCGCCCGGCGGGCGGCGAAGGCGGTCGTGCGGTTGTGCTCCGGGAGGGAGCAGTACGACGAGCGGCCGCCGGTCGGCGGCGGTGGGGCCACGGGGCGGTCGCAGTGCGGATAGCCGCAGGTGGCCGTGCCAGGGGTCATGGCACCGAGTCTGCGTCCGTTCGTCCGATCAAACGACCGGGGCGGACGAACGACCGCGCCGGTCCCGGGGACCTCTGGACGGCGCGGGCGCCACCCGCACTCCATAATCAGCTGTTATGGAGCGTGCGGACGGCGGCGGGGGACTCGTGCCCTCGGGCGCCGCGCCCCCGCCCGGCGGGCACGGGGGCGCCGCCGCGGGGGGCCTGGTGCTCCCCGGCGACGTGGAGTCGGTGGGGCGCTACCTCACCGCGGCGAAGGCCGACTCCACCCGGAAGGCCTACGACGCGGACTTCCGCGCCTGGACCGCCTGGGCGCGGCAGCGCGGCTTCGTCCCGCTGCCGGCGGCGGACGCCGCGGTGGCGGCCTACCTGGCGGCGCTCAGCGACGCGGGGGCGAGCCCGCGCACCATCGCCCGCCGGCTGTCCGGCATCGCGCACGCGCACCGGGAGGCCGGGCAGCCCAGTCCGTCCGAGCACCCCGGCACGCGCGAGGTCCTCCGCGGCATCCGGCGCACCGCGGCCCGCGACGGCCGCCGCCCGAGGAAGGCGCGGGCGCTCGACACCCAGACGATCCGTGCGCTGGTCGAGGACCTCCCGGACGGGGTGGCCGGCCTGCGCGACCGGGCCCTGATCCTCGTCTCCTTCGCCCTCGGGCTGCGCGCCTCGGACGTCTGCGGACTGGACGTGACCGACCTGGCCCCCGCCGGGCACGGCGGCCTGGACGTCACCATCCGCTGGTCGAAGACCGACCAGGAGGGCGCCGGCGACGTGCTGGCCCTCGCACCCGGGGTGCGGGCGCGGACCTGTCCGGTGCGCGCGCTGCACGCGTGGGTCGACGCGGCGGACCTCGGCGGTTCCGGGCCGCTGTTCCGCAGCGTCGGGCGGGGTGCCCGGCCCCGGGTCGGACGGACCCGGATGGCCAGGTCCTCCGTGCGGCTCGTCCTGCGGCGTGCCGCCGAGCGTGCCGGCGTCCCCCTGGAGGGGCTGAGCCCCCACAGCCTGCGCCGGTCGTTCGCGACCGAGGGGTACCGGGCCGGCGTCAGCGAGCGGGAACTGGCCCGGACGGGCAGGTGGGCCTCGGTGACCACGATGCGGGGGTACGACTCCAGCAGCCGCTGGGCGGACCCGGCATCGGCCCGGCTCGGTCTCTGAGCGGCCCGGGCCAGGCCGCCCCGGGACCCGGGGCGGCTCCTGTCGAGGTGGTGCCCGTGGCCGCTGCGGTCCTGCCCCGGGTGACAGGATGCGGCGCATGGCCTCGCCAGGGGTGTCGGCCGGGCCCGACCGCACCGCGTTCGTGCTCGGTGGCGGAGGAGTGCTCGGTGCGGCCGAGGTCGGGATGCTGCAGGCGCTGTTCGACCACGGCGTCCGGCCCGACCTGGTCGTGGGGACGTCGGTGGGGGCCATCAACGGCGCGGTCGTCGCCGCCGACCCGACGCCGAGCGCGGTGGACCGGCTGCGCGCGGTGTGGGAGGAGCTGGCCTCCCAGCGGGTCTTCGCCGGGTCCGTGCTGGCGCGGGTGGGCACCCTGGTGCGGACCCGCACCCACCTGCACCCGCGCGAACCGCTGCGCGACCTGCTCCTGGCCCACCTGCCGGTGCAGACCTTCGCCGAGCTGCGTGTGCCCTTCCAGTGCGTCGCGGCCAGCATCGAGCGGGCCGCCGAGCGCTGGTTCACCGACGGCGTCCTGGTCGACGCGGTGCTCGCTTCCTGCGCCGTCCCCGGGCTGCTGCCGCCGGTGGAGCTCGCCGGCGAGCACTACCTGGACGGGGGGCTGGTGCACAGCATCCCGGTCGGCCGGGCGGTCGCGCTCGGCGCCGCCACGGTCTACGTGCTGCACGTCGGGCGGATCGACCGTCCGCTGCGCCCGCCCACCCGGCCGTGGGAGGTCGCCCTGGTGGCCTTCGAGATCGCCCGGCGGCACCGGTTCGCGGCGGACCTGGCAGCGCTGCCACCGGGTGTCACCGTGCACGTCCTGCCCTCGGGGAACCCGGGCTCGCCCGCGACGGGCACCCTGCGCTACCGCGACTTCTCCGGTGTGCCGGCCCGGATCGAGCGCGCGCACGCCGCGGCCCGCGGCTACCTGGAACGGAGCGGCGCGTCCTGGGACGGGGGAGCCTGAGGTGCTGCCCCCACGCCGCGTCCGCCGGGTCACCGGTCCGCTCCTGATCGGCGCGCTGGTGGCCGCGGTCGTCCTCCTGCCCGTGCTCGTGGTCGCGGCCGTGCTCGCCTCGGTGTTCCTGCCGGGGCGCTGGCGCGTGCTGCGGCTGCTGTGCTTCGGCCTGGTCCACCTGGCGCTGGAGGTGGCCGGGCTCGCCGTCGCGGCGGTGCTCTGGGTGCTCAGCGGGCTCGGTCGCCGGTTGTCGGCCCCGGCGTTCCGGGCCGCCCACTACACCGTGCTGCGCCTGCTGCTCGACGTGCTGATGCGGGTGGCACAGCGGGTGTTCGCGCTGCGACTGGTCACCGACGGCGAGTCCTGGTCGCCGCTGGACGACGGGGTGCCCGGCTCGACGAACGCCATGGTGGTGCTGTCCCGGCACGCCGGTCCGGGCGACTCCTTCCTGCTCGTGCACACCCTGATGAACCGCGACCACCTGCGCCGTCCGCGGATCGTCCTCAAGGACGTCCTGCAGCTCGACCCGCTGATCGACGTCTACCTCAACCGGCTGCCCAACCACTTCGTCCCGGCCGATCCGACGGCGGGGTACCGCTCCGAGGAGGCGATCGCCGACCTGGCCCGCGACCTGGGCGAGGAGGACGCGCTGCTGATCTTCCCGGAGGGTGCCAACTTCACCCCGCGGCGCAAGGTCCGCGCCATCCAGCGCCTCCGCGACCGGGGGCTGCTGTCGGCGGTCCGCCGGGCCGAGGCGATGCGGCACCTGCTGCCCCCGCGTCCGGGCGGGGTGGTCGCGGCGCTGGGTGCGGCCCCGCACGCCGACGTCGTCCTCGTCGCGCACACCGGTCTGGAGCACCTGAGCACGGTCGGCGATCTGTGGCGGGGCCTGCCGATGGACAAGACGCTGCACCTGCGCTGGTGGTTCATCCCGGCCGCCGAGGTGCCGCGGGACGAGGCCGAGCTGACCGACTGGCTGTACCACTGGTGGGAGACGATCGACGACTGGATCGCCACCACCTCGGCGGCGGCGCGGTCCGAGCGGGGGGTGCGCCGTACCGGTGCGCCGGCGGCACCCGACCCGGCCTGAGCCCACGAGCCCCGGGCGACGGCCGGTGGCGGCGCCGGCCCGACGTCCGCGCCACCACGGGACGCCCCGTGACCCCACGGGACGGCCGTGGAGCCGCCGACGACGCCGGCCGGGCCGTGGTGTCGCCGGAGTGCGTCCCGGGAGCGTGGTGCCGTACGTCGAGGAGCGACCCCGGTCGCCGTCGTCAGGCGGCAGACCGGCGCACCGGCGCCACCTAGCGTCGCTGGGCGACGGCGACCCGCCAGGGCGCCGGGACGACCAGCGAGAGGACGCACCGAGATGTCGCGCACGAGACTCACCACGGTGGCGCTCATCGCCGTCGTGTGGACCGCGATGCTCTCCTTCGGCGGTGTCGCCGCCGAGACCGTGGTGCTCTACCCGAACGTCTTCGGCGACCCCCCGGCGTCGCTGGACCGGGCCCGGGAGTTCCTGGCCGCGGCAGGTCCCAGCGACTACTTCCCGCCCCTGGGCGCCGCAGTGGTGGTCAGCGGCCTGGCGGCGACCGTGGCCACGTGGCGGGAGCCGCGACTGCGGTGGTGGGTCCTCGGCGCGGCCGCGGTGTTCGTCGCCTGCGACGGCGTGTTCTCGGTGCTGTTCTCCTGGCCGCGCAACGAGATCATGTTCGTCCACCCGCCCGGCACGCACCCGCCGGAGCACCTGCGTCAGGTCGCCGGGGAGTTCGTCGCCGGCCACTGGGTGCGCCTGGCCGGCGGCGCGCTGACCGCCGCGCTGACCTTCACCGCGCTGCTGCGCTGGGTCCGGATGACCGCCCCTGTCCCGGCTGCGGCCGAGCCGGTCGCGGCCGATCGGTGACCCCCCTCGTGTCCGTGCCGCCGTGCCGCACCGGGCCCGCGGTCCACCGCTGCGGGGTCCCACGCGGCCCGTCCCGGTCGTCGCCCCGGAGCGAGGAGCCGACAGCATGACCGCGACCCCGCCCGGCCCCGAGCTGCGGGTGCAGCACCTGCCGACCGGCGAGACGATCCGGGTCACCGGCTCCGCCTCCGGCTGTCGTCGTCCGCGCGACGGTGAGGGTCCCGCGGGCGGTCGCCGCGCCGACGCGCGAGGACGTCCGCCGACCCGCCGGGCTCCCTACCCTGACGTCGTGCCCGATCCCCGGGACGGCCGTGCGCGCGGCGGCGAGGTGGACCCACGCCGGGCCGACCTGCTGCTCGCGACGACGCAGACCCTCGCCGTGGCGCTGGTCATCGCCGCCGACCTGGAGGGGACCGGCCGGGCCACCCCCGGCGCCCACCTGTTCGCCGTCGGGTTCGGCGCCCTGGTCCTGGCGGGCCGCCGCGCTCCTCGCCTGGTCCTGGCGCTGACCGTCCTCGGCGTCTTCGCCTACTACGCCCTCGGCTTGCCTCCCATCGGCATCGCCCTGCCGGCCGTCGCCGCGCTCTACCGCGCGGCCGAGGTCGGTGTCCTCCGCTGGGCGGTCGCAGCGGCGACGGTCCTCGTCGCCGTGGCCGCCTGGGCCCGGGTCGCCGAGGGGCTGCCGACCGCGTACCTGCTCAGCTACGAGTTGCTCACCAACGTGGCGCTCGCCGCCGCGGCCATCGCACTCGGCGTGAGCGTCCGTGCCCGCCGGGAGGCCCGGCTCTCCCAGCAGCGGCTGCGGGCGCTGGCGGCCGCCGACCAGGCCCGGGAGGCCGAGCGGCGGCTGCAGGCCGAGCGCGTGCGCATCGCCCAGGACCTGCACGACTCCGTCGGCCATGCCATGTCGGTGATCGCCCTGCACGGCAACGTCGCCGCGGAGGCCATCGGCCGCGACGACGAGGTGGCCCGGCGGGCGGTCGAGCAGATCGGGGTGGCGACCTCCGCCCAGCTGCGGGAGCTGCGGGCCACGGTGAAGCTCCTGCGTTCCCCCCAGGGGGACGTCGAGCGCGGAGCGGTGGGCCTCGCCGGGCTCGGGCACCTCGCGGACGCCGCCCGGGAGGCCGGGGTCGTGGTGGACCTCGAGGTCACCGTCGGCGAGGGGCACCTGGACCGTGCCGTCGAGGCGGCCGCCTACCGGATCGTGCAGGAGTCGCTCACCAACGTCATCCGGCACTCCGGAGCCACCCACGCGGCGGCCACCGCCACCCTGCGTGGGGACCGGTTGGAGCTGGTGGTCACCGACGACGGTCCCGGAGGCCGCCCGGCAGGGCCGTCGTCCGCGGGCAGCGGTCAGGGGCTGGCCGGCATGCGGGAGCGGGCGGCCGTGCTCGGCGGGCAGCTCACCACCGGGCGCAGCGCGACCGGTGGCTTCGAGGTGCGCGCGGTGCTGCCGGTGAGGTTGGACCCGTGATCCGGATCGTGCTCGTCGACGACCAGGAGCTCGTGCGCACCGGGCTGCGGACCCTCGCGGAGCGCGACGGCGACATCACCGTCGTCGGCGAGGCCGGCACCGGTCGCGCGGGCCTGGCCCGCGTCCGCGAACTGCGCCCCGACGTCGTCCTCATGGACGTCCGCATGCCGGAGATGGACGGTCTCCAGGCGACCCGTGCGGTCGTCGCGGACCCGCAGCTGCGTGACGTCCGCGTCCTGGTTCTCACCACCTTCGACGAGGACGAGCACGTGTTCGAGGCCATCCGCGCCGGCGCGGCCGGCTACCTGCTCAAGGACGTCTCGCCGACGGACCTGCGCCAGGGGATCCGCGTCGTGGCCGCGGGCGAGTCGCTGCTGTCGCCCGCGGTCACCAGGACGGTGCTGCGGTCCCTGGCCGACCGGCTGCAGGCCGCGGTGGACGACACGCCGCTGCAGGCGCTCACCGGGCGGGAGAGGGAGGTCCTCGCCCTCGTGGGCCGGGGCCTGTCCAACGAGGAGATCGCCCGGGAGCTGTTCCTCTCCCCGGCCACGGCGCGGACCTACGTCTCCCGGCTGCTGACCAGACTCGGCGCCCGGGACCGGGCCCGGCTGGTCGTGCTCGCCTACGAGACCGGGCTCGTCGTCCCGGGGACGTGAGCCCGCCCTCCGAGGGGGACCGGCCGGCTGCGCGTGTATCAGCAGGCCCCGCCCGGCGCTCCGTCCGGTGCAGGCGCGGACCGGCCACCGGCTCGGGGGAGTGGCCGGTCCCCGCCGCGGCTCTCCACCCGACACCGCACCCGGGAGTGGCCCATGTCCGCGCAGGAGCCCGGTCGCCAGTCCCCGGACGTGCCGTACGAGGCACTGCTCACCGGTCTCCGCCGGTTCATCCGGACCGAGGGGGAGCGCTACCTCGACGATCCGAACGTCTCCTCCATCGGCCTCGGCCACAAGGTGACCGACGGCCGGGTGACGTCGGAGCTGGCGGTGCAGTTCACCGTGGAGGAGAAGTGCGCCGAGCCGGAGGCCCTCACCGTGCTGGGCACCACCCCGGTCCCGGAGTCGATCACGGTCGCGGGGATCCGGATGCCGACCGACGTGCTGGAGCGCCGCTCCCTGCCCGCGTTCACCGGGGAGGACGACGGCCCCCCACCCCGTGGCTTCGTGCGGCTGGAGGACCTCTTCCTGGAGCTCGAGGTCGCGGGCCTGCGGATCGGCACCGCCGACGTCGACCGGCGACCCCCTGAGGGAGCCCTCCGCCGCTAGCGGCTGCCGTGGGGCGGTGCCCGGCGCACCGGGGTGCCGCTGTCAGTCGGTATCAGCGGCACCCTCCCGTCGGTCCGGACCACGGGCGGCCGGTCCGGCGCCCAGGGCGACAACTCGACCAGCCTGCGGGGACCCCCGGGTCCCGTGCCGCAGGCGACCCCGACGAGGCGAACCGATGAAGATCTACGACCCCGCGGACTGCGTCGTCTACGTCCACATGGGCCGCGACGAGGACCCGTCCTCGACCCCTCCGGCCAGTGGTCGTCCCTGCACCTCGCTGCCCGCCGGATACGCCAACACCTCGATGCGCACCCGCCTCCGGCTACCCGAAGGCCCCTTCGGCCAGGGAGTGCAGCGCGCGCACGCCCGGCGCGAACAGGTACTCGGCGCCCCGGGTCACCACGAGGTCGGGCCGCACCGGGACGAACCTCGGACGCCCCTCGGGCATCGGGATGGTCATCTTCCCGCTCCCCTCGGCGCCCCCGACGAACCAGTCCCGGTCGTCGCCGAGCCCGAAGGTGTCGCCGTCGTTGCACCAGTGCACCTGGATGGTCTCGAACTGGCGGGCGATGTCGGCGTTGAAGCAGAGGAACAGCAGCCCGCGACGCCCGGCATCGCCGTCGGCCCCCGGGTCGTAGGGGTCCCCGTAGGGCATCCCCCGGCGGATGATCCGGTGCCGGGCGGTCAGCCGGCCGCTGTCCCGGAGCGCCCCGCCGAAGTCCAGCGCGTCCCGGGGGTTGACCCGGCGCACGTGGGCCCCCAGCGGGCAGCGGTGACCGTCCCGGTCGTCGGGCAGGTACCGGAAGTCGTTGGCCGGCTGGTCGACCGCCACGTCGCTGAGGTCGCCCGGAGGCCTGCGGTACGGCTGGGTCTCCAGCGGTGTGCCGTCGCGCCAGCGACCCATGACCTTCGCCGCCACGAGCTCCGGGGCCAGCCCCGTGCGGCGCGCCGCCTCGGCGAGGAGGGCCTGGAAGCCGGGCACGTCCTGCTCGAGCTTGCGGTACACGACGTAGGTGCCGTTGCGGACCACGTCCGGGTGCGGCTCGGTCTCCACTTGACCGTCCTCGTCGCGGTGGCCGAGGAGGAACTCGCCGAGCCGTACCGGCCGCCAGCCACCGCCCGGCAGGGGGACCCCGACCCCGCTGTCCCAGGGCGCCCGGTGGCTGCTGGGCCGGTCGACGCCCTCGATGTCGGGCTGGGAGAACCCGTCGGCGTAGCCGAAGTGCTCCCGCCGGTGGGCCAGCTCGTGCGTCTCCTGCACGTCGGCGACCGTCAGGCCGGGGACCGCCTCGACCTCGCCGCGCCACCGGTCCCGTTCCCGCGCCAGCGCGTCCCGGTCCCGCGTGCAGGCGGTCAGCACCAGGTGCACGTGGCCGGTGCCGAGGTGGCGGTCCCAGCCCCGGGGGTCACTGGGTCCGACGTCGCCCAACTCGGCGGCCCGGTCGCGGGTCGACGCGCGGAACACCTCGGGGAACCGGGCCAGGAGCGCCGGCCGCAGCCCCAGCCGCTCGAACCCGCGGTAGGTGACCGCGACGTTGAGGGTGGCGTCGGGCCGCTCCTCCTGCGGCCAGCGGGCCGCGGTCGTCACCCGCCCCGCGACCCGGCGGAGGCACTGCCGGGCCGCCTCGGCGGTGTCGGCGTGCAGCAGCAGGTGGACGGCGTGCCCGAAGCCGTAGCCGTTGAGGATGTTGCCCTGGACGTCATCGAGGTCGAGCCCGGTGCCCATGGCTCAGGCCCCGCCGTCGCCGAACTCGGTGAGGAAGGCCGCCTGCAGGTCCACGTCGTCGCAGCCCTGGGTCTGCCCCGCGAACCGCGCGTGCCGGCGGCGGAGGTCGAGGGCGTCCCCGACCTCCTGCACCGTGGCGTCGTACGCGGCGAACCACCGGTGGACCGGCAGCCGGTTGTGCAGCAGGTAGCGGCAGAACTCGGCGGCACGGTCGTGTCCGGGATAGCCGACGCAGTGGCCCCACACCGCGTCGGCGTCGGGCCCCAACCCGTCGCGGAGGTCCTCCACGTGCCGCTCGGGCGGGCGGTTGGCGGTGCTGGTGAACAGCAGGTACTGCATCCGCAGCGGCCGCGTCCGGCGGGGGAGGCCCCGGTACCGCCAGGGTGCCCCGGAGAGCACGACCACGCGCGCGAAGTGCGTCTCGGCCACCCGGCTGAAGGGGCTGTCCCCGGCCGCGGGCAGCCGCGCCAGGGACTCCCGCAGCGCGCCCTCCTCGCCGGGGACCACCGGCGTCAGCACGGTCAGCGGGGTGGCCGGCCAGGTGGAGCTCACAGGTCCCCCTCTCGTCGGGCGAGGAAGCCGCGGTAGAGCACCGCGAACTCCTCGGCGGTGGTGGTCCGGGCAGCGCGCGCGAGGTGCCGGTGCTCCTTGGCCACCTCCAGCGCCGAGAGGACGGTGCGGACGGTCGCCTCGGGGTGGGCCGCCCAGCAGTGGGCGCCCGCGACGGCCAGCTCGCCGATGTAGCCCGCCAGCGCGGTGACCGACCGGGTGCCCGGGAACCCGGCGGAGGTGCGCCAGATGTTCTGGACCTTGGAGCCGACCGCGTGCACGAAGGTCTCGACGTAGGGCTCCGTCGGCGCGCTGTAGACGGTCTCCCAGAGCAGGACCCCGTGCGGCAGCCGTTCGGCGACCTGTGGCCGCCCGTTGTGCGGCGGCCGGGGGAGGACGGTCCACCGGATGAAGTGCACCGACTTCAGCGGACCGAGCCCGGTGAGCGCCGGGATCCGGCCGGTGAGCGCGAACAGCAGCCGCAGGCGCACGCCCCCGAGGGGCCGGAGCGCCGTGAGCACGGTGATCATGCCCGCCCGGCCGGCGGTGTCGGGGCGCAGCGGGGCCGCCCGGGGCGCTCCGGACACCGCCGGCTCGGGTGCGTCCGGCCGGGCCCGGGCGACGACCGCGGCCCGGCCCGGCGTCGGGAAGGAGCGGTACCTCATGGCCGGCTCCGCTCGCCCAGCTCGACCTCGAGGCGACCCGGGAACAGCCCGTCCCAGCGGGTGCGCCCGGCGGGACCGGGTGCGCGCCGCAGCTCCGCCGAGCGCAGCAGCGGGGCCAGGAGCGCCGGGATCTGGATGCCCATCGTGTGCTCCCCGGGGCACCGGTGCGGACCGCCTCCGAAGACCTGGTACTGCGCCGCGGCCCGCGTGGCGTCGAAGTCCTCCGGGTCGGGGACGGCGGTCTCGTCCCACATCGCCGAGTGCGTGCCGACGAGGACCACGGTGCCCGGGGTCAGGGGCCGGGCCCGCGGGGTGCCCGCGGCCAGCGTCGTCGTCGCGGTGCACCGGCGGGGCAGCCGCGGCTGGACCGGCCGGAACCGGTAGACCTCCCACAGCAGGCGGCGCAGCTCCCCAAGGTCGTCGCCCCGCGCGGCCCGCCGGGCCAGCTCCAGGGCGGGGGGACGGTCCAGCAACTCGTCCATGCCGAGCAGCGCCGCCCGCGCGCCGTGCCACAGCCAGCCGATGGCCATCCCGATGACGTTGCCGCGGATCTCCGCGTCGTCCAGCGCGGTGCCGGGAGCCGACTCCTGCCGCTCCACCAGTCGCCGCAGCAGCGTGTCGGGCCCTCCGGGGGTCCGCCGGACCTCCTCGACCAGGGACGTCAGGTGCGCCTCCCACCGCCGCCACGCGACCTCGGCCCGCTGCGCCACGGACGGGATCTCCCCGCGGTTGAGGAAGATGTGCTCGAACAGGTCGCGGCCCCACTGCAGGCGGGTCTCCCGGTCCGGGCCGGGGATCCCGACGTACTCGTCGAGGACGTCGTCGAACACCGGCTGCACCAGCTCGGCGACGACCTCCAGGCGTCCGGTGCGGCGAGCGTGCTCCACCCGGGCCTCCGCAGCCGCCGCCGTCCGTCGCCGGAGGCGGCCGGCGTCCGTGCAGCGCAGCACGGCGTCGATCTCGGCGCGCTGCCGGCGGTGCTCGGCGGGCTCGGACCCGAGGAGGAACGCCCCGGGCAGGTGGTGCGCGTACGGCCAGGCGAAGGCCTCGGTGCGGTCGAGCACCTCGTCGACGTCCGCCCGACGCGTCACCACGACCAGCGACCGACCGACGCGGGACAGGGGCCAGTGCCGGCGCACCGGCCCGAGGCGGGCCACCCGGTTGGTGCTGAGCACCTGCGCCAGCCGGGCCGACACCCGCCGCCGGAGCTCGTCGACGAGCAGCGGGAGCGGGGCGTCGGCGCGTTCCTCGGACACCTGCACGGGGATCACCGCCCCTGGGTCGCGCGGATCCGGTCGGGGGAGCGGCCAAGCTAGTGACCCGGCTCGCGGTCGGTCGATACTCCGGCGGCCCACCTCGGGTGTCGGGTGACGTCGCGCAACCAGACGACCACGTCGAGCCAGCAGTAGGCCGCTCGTCCCGACGCGACGACGTCGTCCACCGACAGCTCGGCCGGCCGACGGACCGGGGCCCGTGACCTCGGGGCCGCGTCGTCCCGGGCCTGCTCGTCCGACACCCGGAGCGCGAGGTCCATCAGCTGCCCGTCGTCCCAGCGAGGGCGATCTCTCCGGCTCACCGGCCCACCTCCCTCCGGGTACCCGCCCTCGCACCGGGACCGAGGGACGGCGGTGGGCTCCCCACGGCGTCGGTGTGGGACAGAGGGACCGATCCCCGCGGCTGATACACCCGGCCCGGGACGGGAGCCCCGATCAGCGGGACGTCAGCGGCGACGGATCCGGGTGTACCGACGGTCGCCCGGTCCCTACAGTCGGCTCATGAGCCGGGCGCTCAGGTACACCCCGCCCCTCGCCAGCCGGCACCTGATCGTGCGGCCCCGGCTCCTGGGGCCGCTGCGCAGCCGTTTCGAGCGCCCGCTCACCGCGGTCGTGGCGCCCGCCGGCTTCGGCAAGACCACGCTGCTGGCGCAGGCCGTGAGCGAGAACGCGCTCTCCCCGTCGGGAGAGGACCGCTGGCTCACCTGCCAGCGGGACGACACGACGCTGTCGGTCCTGGCCTCGGGCGCCTTCGCGGCGGTGGGGCTCAGCGCCCCCGTGCCGGAGGACCCGCGTCAGGCTGCCGTCGCGGTGGCCGAGGCCCTGTGGAGCGCGGCGCCGCGCCAGGTCGCGCTGGTCCTCGACGACGTCCACCTGGTGACCCCGGGATCGCCGGCGGCCCGCTTCCTCGGCCACCTCGTCGAGGAGCTGCCGGGGAACGGGCACCTCGTCCTCGCCTCCCGCCCGCCGCTGCCGCTGTCGGTCTCCCGCCTCGTGGCCAGCGGTGGGGCGGTGGTGCTGCGGGAGGCCGACCTGCAGTTCCGGGACGACGAGGTGGCCGAGTTCGCCGAGACCCGCGGGGTGTCGCCGGAGCTGCTCAGCGACGTCGGCGGCTGGCCGGCCCTCGCCGAGCTGACCGCCACGGCCGGCCCCTTCGCGGTCAGCGGGTACGTCTGGGAGGAGCTGCTCACCCAGCTGTCCCCGGAGCGCCGCTCCGCCCTGGCGCTGCTCGTCGCCGTGGGCGGCGCGGACGAGGAGATCGCCGCGGAGCTGCTCGGCCGGGACGTGGACCTGCGGGCCCTCCTCGAGGGGCTGCCGCTGGTCGTGCGGTCGCGCTCGGGGTGGTGGTCGCTGCACGGGTTGTGGGCCGCGGCCCTGCAGCACCGCCTCGACGCCGGCCAGGTGGCCGGCGCGCGCCGGACCGCGGCCGCCGTCCTGCGCCGCCGCGGCCAGTACCACGAGGCGATGGGGCTGCTGCTCGACGCCCGCGCGTGGGACGACGTCCGCGGGCTGGTCGTCGAGGTCTGCGAGTGCTGCACCGCGCTGGTGCCGACCGACGTCCTCGAGTCGTGGCTGCACCGGTTGCCGCGCGACGTGCGAGCGACTCCCGAGGGTCTGCTTCTCGCCGCCATGGTGGCGGAGCCGACGAGCCCGGCCGCGGCCGAGGAGCTGCTCGGGCAGGCGCTGACCGACGCCCAGGCCGCCCCCGGTGTGCGCTACGCCTGCGTGAACGCGCTGGTCCAGCTGGCGTTCTGGCGCAACGACCGGAGGCGGATGGAGTTCCTGCTGCAGCAGCTGGAGGAGCTGGCGGGCGAGGGACACCCGGGGGCGCCGGCGTTCGTCGCGCTCCTCCGGGGCGTGCTGGCGCGCGCCACCGACGAGGTCCGGTCGGCGCTCGCGGCCCCGGGTCTGGTGTCCGGGACGACGCTCAACCCGGTGCAGGACTGGCTGCACGCCCAGCTCGTGCTGCTGCGACTGGGGGACGCCGCGACCGGCGAGGTCCTCGCCCGGCGGTCGCTGTCCCACACGGCGACGACGATGCACGGCGTCTCCCGGTGCCTGCTCCTCGAGTCCTTCCGCCTCCGGGGGCGCCTCGACGAGGCGGAGCGGCTGCTGCCCTACCTGCTCGCCGACATGCAACCGGCCAAGGTGCTGACCTCGCCGGAGCTGGCGACCTGCGCGGTCTCGCTGCTCGACGTCCTCGGCCGACCGGAGGAGGCGGGGAGGGTCCTCGCGACGTCGCGGTCGATCCTCGGCGCGTCCCCGGTCGCCTGGGCGCCCCTCGCCGAGGCGCTGGCGGAGGCCTTCCACGCGCTGTCGACGGGGGACGAACGCCGGGCGGCCGACACGCTGCGGTCGATCACGGCGCGCGGCGGCGGGCGCCACTCGGCCGCCGTCCGGGCGTCCCCGGTCGCGCTGCCCCTGCTCTACGTGCTGACCCCCGAGGTCCGGGAACGCTGGGACGTCGACCCGCCACCGGGTGCCCTCGCCGACCTGCACGCGGGGGCCCGCGCCCTCGTCGAGCTGCGGGAGCGCGGGACGACGGCGGCGGTCGCGGCGCTGCCCTCCAGCGCCTGGCCGGCGCTGCGCGCCCTCCTCCCGGTGCCGTGGGTGACCGAGCTGGCCCTGGGGCTCGTGGCGGCCGGTCAGGACGCCGGGCGGGCGCTGGTCGAGGACCTCGGCCCCGCGGCCCGGGCGTCCCTGCGGGCCCAGGCCGCGACGGCCCGCCGGGACCTCGCGGCCACCGCCCGCTCCCTGCTGCGGACGATCCCGGCGGTGCCGGCCGCGCGGCTGCAGCTGCGCGTCCTCGGCCCGCTCGAGCTGCGCCGCGACGGAGTGGCCGTCACCGCGCCCGAGCTCCGCCGGGAGCGGGTGCGTCAGCTCCTGGGCTACCTGCTCACCCACGACCGGCCGACCCGCACCGCCATCACGGCGGAGCTGTGGCCCGACCTCGACGACGTGGCGGCCGGCCGGAACCTGCGGGTCACCCTCGCCTACCTGCAGAACGTCCTCGAACCCGACCGGGGCGACCTCGACCCGCCGTACTTCCTCCGGAGTGCCGGGTCCGTGCTGCACCTGGTGACCGACGAGGCGCTGGAGATCGACCTGCTGCAGTTCGAGCGCGCGCTGGACGAGGCCACCCGCCTGGAGCGGCAGGGTGCGCCCTCCGCCGCCCTGGTGGCCTACCGCCGGGCGGCGGACCTCTGGGGTGGCGACCTCCTCGCCGACGTGGCCGGCGGGGCCTGGCTGGAGTGGGAGCGGGACCGGCTGCGCAGCAGGTTCGTCGCCGGCGCCGTCCGTGCCGGGGACCTGCTGCTCGCGCGGGGGGACGCCGAGACGGCCAGGACCCTCGCCGAGCGCGCCCTGCGCGCCGACGACTGCGCGGAGGACGCCCACCAGCTCCTCGTCGCCGTCCACCTGGCCGACGGCGACCTCGTCGGCGCCTCCCGCGCGCTCCGGCGCTGCCAGCAGATGCTGGCCGAGCTCGGGGTGCCACCCCAGCCGCGGACCCGCGCGCTCGCGCAGCAGCTGGCCGCCCGCCGCTGACGACCCCGCGTGCACCCGGTCCCGGGCGCGCGCCGTGCGTCTGACCAGCGATCCTGCCCGCCCGCCGTCCCGCTGGCGCTCCGCTAGCGCGGCCCCCGGAACCTCCGTCCAGCCGGCGTGGTGCGCCGGGCGGACGAGAGGGGTCGGGACATGGAGCCTGCTGGGGTCACCATGCTGGTCACGCGGGCCGCCGAGGGGGACCAGGCGGCCTGGAACGCGATCGTCGACGAGTACGCCGGCCTGCTGCGGTCGGTCATCCGCGGGTTCCGCCTCAACGAGGCGCAGGCCGCGGACGCGGTGCAGACGACGTGGCTGCGGCTCGTCGAGCACGTCGCCGACCTCCGGGAGCCCGAGCACGTGGCGGGGTGGCTGAAGACGACCGCCCGGCGGGTGTGCCTGGAGATCATCCGGCAGAACGGCCGGGAGCGGCTCGTGGACGGCGACGAGGACCGGGCCTGGGGCAGCGGCACCCCGTCCGGGGACCTCGAGCCGGACGGCCCGGAGGCGTCCGCGCTGCGGCACGAGCAGGTGGCGCTGGTCCGCTCCGCGCTGGCCGACCTGCCCGACCGGCACCGCCGGCTGCTGGACCTGCTGCTCCTGTGCCCTCCGGTGAGCTACCGGGAGATCAGTGCCCGCCTCGGCATGCCGGTCGGCAGCATCGGCCCGACCCGTGCCCGGATCCTCGCGCACCTGCGGGAGGCGCTCGCCGAGGTCGGGGTGCACGACCTCGTCCTGAGCTGAGCGGTCCTGGGCTGAGCACCTCGTCGGGGGGCTCCGCGCGGTCGGCACGTCGGCCGCGCGGACCCCGGACGCGCGGACGCCCCGGCCCGCGGGGTGCGGGCCGGGGCGTCCGGACAGGTGGTGTCTACCGCAGGTCGAAGCGGTCGAGCTCCATGACCTTGACCCACGCCGCGACGAAGTCCTGCACGAACTTCTCCTGCGCGTCGTCGGAGGAGTACACCTCGACGATGCCCCGGAGGATCGAGTTCGAGTTGAAGACCAGGTCGGCCGCGGTGGCCGTGCGGACGACGTTGCCGTCCGCGTCCCGGCCCTCGTAGACGCCCTCGCTCTCGGCCGAGGTGCTCCACGAGACGCCCAGGTCGAGCAGGTTGCGGAAGAAGTCCTGCGACAGCACGCCCGGCCGGTCGGTGAACACGCCGTGCTGCACGCCACCGGTGTTGGCGCCGAGCACCCGCAGGCCGCCCACCAGGAGGGTCATCTCCTTGGCGGTCAGGCCGAGCATGTAGGCGCGGTCGACCAGGAGCGTCTCCGGCTGGAGCTTGGTCCCCGGCGAGATCCAGTTGCGGAAGCCGTCGGCCTTCGGCTCGAGCCAGCCGAAGTTCTCGACGTCGGTCTGCTCCTGGGACGCGTCGGTCCGCCCCGGGGAGAAGGGCACGGTGACCTGGACGCCGGCGTCGGCGGCGGCCTTCTCGACCGCCGCGCTGCCGCCGAGGACGATCAGGTCGGCGAGCGAGACCTTCCTGCCCGTCTGCTGCTCGAACTCGCCCTTGACCCGCTCGAGCACCGGCAGGACGTCGCGGACGCCGGCGTTGACCGCCCAGCTGATCTGCGGCTCGAGGCGCAGCCGCGCGCCGTTGGCGCCACCGCGGTTGTCGGTGCTGCGGAACGACGCCGCCGACGACCAGGCCGTGTGCACCAGCTGCGACACGGTCAGCCCGGAGGAGAGCAGCCGCTGCTTGAGGTCGGCGATCTCCGCCTCACCGACGAGCTCGTGGTCGACCGCCGGCACCGGGTCCTGCCAGATGAGGTCCTCGCTGGGCACGTCGGGGCCCAGGTAGCGGGACTTCGGGCCCATGTCGCGGTGCAGCAGCTTGAACCAGGCCCGGGCGTACTGGTCGGCGAAGTACTCGGGGTCGTTGCGGAACCGCTCGGCGTACCGGCGCAGCTCGGGGTCGACCTTGAGCGCCATGTCGGCCGTCGACATCATCGGCGGGTTCTTCTTGCCCTCGATGTGCGCGTCGGGCACGAGCTCCTGCGCCTCGGGGTTGGTCGGCTTCCACTGCTTGGCACCGGCCGGGCTCTCGGTCAGCTCCCAGTCGAAGTCGAACAGCGTCTCCCAGTAGGAGTTGTCCCACTGCGTCGGCGTCGGGGTCCAGGCGCCCTCGAGGCCGCTGGTGATCGTGTCGGCGCCCTTGCCGGTGCCGAACTGGTTGTGCCAGCCGAGGCCGTTGCCGTGCACCGGGCAGCCCTCGGGCTCGGGGCCGACCAGCGACGGGTCGCCCGCCCCGTGCGCCTTGCCGAAGGTGTGGCCGCCCCCGATCAGCGCGACGGTCTCCTCGTCGGTCATGCCCATCCGGCGGAAGGTGACCTTGATGTCGTGCGCCGAGGCGAGCGGGTCGGGCCGGCCCTTCGGGCCCTCGGGGTTGACGTAGATCAGCCCCATGGTGACGTTGGCGAGCGGGCCCTCGTCGAGGTCGAGCGGGTCGTCGCCGACGTAGCGCTCGTCACCGAGCCAGGTGTCCTCCGGACCCCAGAAGACCTCCTCGGGCTGCCAGGTGTCCTCGCGGCCGAAGGCGAAGCCGAAGGTGGGCAGGCCCATGTCGTCGTGCGCGACGTTGCCGGCGAGCACCAGCAGGTCGGCCCACGACAGCTTGCGGCCGTACTTCTGCTTGATCGGCAGCAGCAGGCGGCGGGCCTTGTCGAGGCTCGCGTTGTCGGGCCAGCTGTTGAGGGGGGCGAACCGCTGTGCGCCCTGGCCGCCGCCGCCGCGACCGTCGGCGATGCGGTAGGTGCCGGCCGCGTGCCACGACATGCGGATGAACAGCGGGCCGTAGTGGCCCCAGTCGGCCGGCCACCAGTCCACCGACGTGCGCATGAGCTGGCGCAGGTCGCGCTTGAGCTCCTCGACGTCCAGCTTCGCGAACTCGGCCTTGTAGTCGAAGTCCTCACCCAGCGGGTCGGAGTCCCTCGAGGGCTTGTTCAGCACCGACAGGTCGACCTGGTTGGGCCACCAGTCCCTGTTCGTGCGGGGTCGCCGGTCGGTGTGCGCCTCCGGCGACGGGATCGCCGGGTTCTCGCTCTCGCTGGTGCTCTCGGTCTGGACCTTGTTGGTCTCGTCCTTCACGGTGTGCCTCTCTGTGTGGTGCGGAGGGTGGGGGCCGTGCCGGCCGCGCAGGACGGGCAGCGTCCCCAGAACAGGACCTCGGCCTCGTCGATGACGAAGCCGGCGTCGGTGGGAGGGGTGAGGCACGGGGCGGCGCCGGTGGTGCAGTCGACGTCGGCGATGGCCCCGCAGTCGCGGCAGACCACGTGGTGGTGGTTGTCGCCGACCCGGGCCTCGTAGCGGGCGTCGGAGCCCTCGGGCTGGATGCGCCGCACGAGTCCGGCGGCCACGAGCGCGTTCAGCACGTCGTACACCGCCTGGTGCGACACCGCGCCGAGGCGGGCGCGCGCCGCGCTGATCAGGGACTTGGTGTCCAGGTGCGGCTGCGCACGAACGGCGTCCAGCACCGCGACGCGTGGCCGGGTGACCCGCAGCCCGGCCGCGCGCAGGACGCGCTCGAGGTCTGCGGTGTCGGGCACAGCGGCATCGTGACGGCCCTTCCTTGACCAAGTCAAGAAACAGCGCCGGGTCGCCGTCCGGTCCGTGCGGGAGCCGGTGCGGTGTGCGTCCAGGTCGACGTCATCCGGCCGGGGGAGTGCACTCACGCGCGGTCACGGGCAACGATGTGTCCCTGCACGGTGGGCGGTCGCGATCTGCCCGTTCACCGTCCGCAGCCTCACGCTGCGGAGTCGAGACGAGCGAAGGGTGGCCGTGGCTGACGACCGGAGCGCAGCCCTCGTCGTGCGGGCGTGGCGAGAGGGGGGCGACGGGTTCCGCGCCCGGGTGGTCGAGGTGGGCCTCGACGCGGCGGAGCAGGACCGCACGATCGCCGTCGCCTCGTCCCCGGGTGAGGTCCTCGATGCGGTCGGTCACTGGCTCGACGAGTTCGTGGGTGACCAGACCGACACGGATTGACACCGTTTCGCCGGGCTCCGAGCATCGCGGCTGCGAGGCACCGGCCGTCTCCTGCACCCCGTCCCGGGGTGCGCGAGGAGGTGTTGCACGTGACTGTCGCCCCGGCCCCCTGGGTCACGCTGCTGGACGGGTTCTCCCTGTGCCTCGGTGAGGGCACCTCACACCGGTCGCTGGAGGACCTGCCGCGGGGTGTGCAGCGCCTGGTGGCGCACATCTGCCTCTCCGGACGACCACCCCGGACGGCCATCGCCGGACACCTGTGGCCGGACGCCCCGGAGGACCACGCCCACGGCAGCCTCCGGTCGGCCCTGTGGCGACTGCACAAGGTGGCGCCCGGCCTGGTGGAGGTCAGCGGGAGCACGCTCGCGCTGGCGGACGGCGTCCGGGTCGACGTGTGGGAGCTCGGGGACTGGGCCCGGCGGGTGCGCGACCCGAGGTCCTGCCTGGCCGACGTCGAGGTCCCCGACGTCGGCCTGGCCGGCGAGCTGCTGCCCGGGTGGTACGACGACTGGGTCCTGCTCGAGCGGGAGCGGCTGCGGCAGCTGCGCATGCACGCGCTCGAACAGGCCGCCGTCCGGCTGGCCGTGGCCGGGCGCCACGGCGACGCGCTGCAGGCCGCCCACGCCGCCGTGCGTGCCGAGCCGCTCCGGGAGTCCGCGCACCGGACGGTCATCCGGGTGCACCTCGCCGAGGGCAACGTCGTCGAGGCGCTGCGGACCTACGACCGGTTCCGGGAGATGATCGCCGACGAGCTCGGCGTGCAGCCCGGCGAGCACATGGCCCGCCTGGTCCGCGGGCTCTCCGGCTCCCGCGACCACGCGTGCCGGGTGGGCGTCCGCGCGTCGTGACCTGTCCCGCGGCGGGCCGGTCCGGGCCGCCAGGGTGCGGGGGCTGCGGTCAGCGCGTGGCGGCGACCCAGGCGGCGGCGGTGACCAGGCGGGCGATGTCCGCCGCGTACCCGGCGTCGATCCGGTCGTCGGCGGGCGTGTGGTAGTGGGGGTTCATCTCGGCCGGTGGGGCGCCGGCCCCGGGGCCGGCGAACAGGTCCTCGGAGGCCAGGCAGGCCGGGAAGCCGTGGAGCTGGAAGCTGTAGTGGTCGCTGCGGGCCTCTGCGGGGTCCCGCTCGCCGTCGTGCGGGTACAGCTGGGGTGCCGGCAGCGCGGGGGAGACCTGCGTGACGAGGGCGGCGACCGTCCGGGCCAGCGCCAGGGACCGGTCCTCGACCGTGGGGGAGGGGCTGAACCCGGCGTGCAGCTCGAAGGTGCGCCCGGCCAGCACGTCCCACCCGATCATGTCCATCTGGAAGACGGCGGTGATCGAGGTGCCGAGGAGGGCCTGGTCGCGGGCATGGGCCAGGCTGCCCACCAGACCGTGCTCCTCGGCGTTGAACAGGACGAACCGCACGGCCCGGCGGGGCACGCGCAACCGCGCGTCCAGCGCCTGCACCGCGTCGGCCGCGGCGAGCACCCCGGCGATGCCGCTGCCGTCGTCATCGGCTCCCGGAGCGGGGTCGGTCCCGGGCCGGTACCCCGGGTGCAGCGCCCCGGTGGAGTCCATGTGCGCCGTCACCAGCACGACACCGTCGCGCTCCCTCGCGGGCAGCTCGGCCTCGACGTTCTCCAGCTGCCGGCCCTCGTGCGCGAAGCGGTGCCGGCGGAGGACGAACTGCCCCGCTCCGATCCGTTCCAGGTCGGCGACGAGGGTGGCGACGGCCGCGGCGTTGTCCGGGTGCTGGATGTGCCGGCTGGAGATGACCGCACCCCCGGGGGCCGGTGCGGCCCCGGTGTAGCGCGCGAGGTGGTCGGTGAGGTGCTGCGCGCGGATCCTGCACGCCAGGACCTCCTGCTCCTCGGGGCGCAGCGCCGGGGCGGCGGCGCTGGCGGCGAGGTCCGCGCGCACGTCGACGGGCTCGACGACCGGGGCGGCGGGCGTCAGCTTCAGGTTGTGCCCGTGCCGGGACGCGGAGAGGTGGTGGTCCTCCACCGACCGGCCCGCCGGGACGGCCACCACGAGGCCCTCGTCGGTCGAGGTGAGGACGGCGTGTGCCGCGGGGCCGGTCGCGAAGACGTCCGCGGAGTTGCCGTCGGGCACGAGGAAGCCGCTGTCGGTCCGGCGGTCGTCGCGCAGGAGGTAGAGCTCCGTGGTCAGCGGCGCGTCCTCGGCGCCGAGGCGGTCCACGCGGAAGCCGAGGTCGTCGAGCCGGGCGGCGGCCGGCGTCGTCCCGATCGCGTAGACCGTCGTCCCGCCCGGGCCCGCGACGTGCAGCGGCACCAGCGGCAGGTCCCGCAGCGCCGAGCGCCAGTCCCCGCCCGCGTGCTCGGGGGGGACCGTGACGCGCAGGTAGCGCAGGGGGGCTCCGCCGTCCAGCACGGCCGCCACCAGCGCCGGGTGCGGCACGACCAGCAGCCCGGCCCGCAGGGCCTGGGCCCGCTCGCCGGCGTCCTCGCCCACGAACACGACCCGCTCGGCTCCGCCGGCACGCTCCACGGCCTGCTCGAAGACGCGCGGGGTGTCCTTGGGGCCGTGGAGCACCAGGGAGGGCTCCAGGAGGTCCCGGAGGGCGGTGGCCCCGAGGGCCCGGTCGAGGTCGTCGGGAGGCACCGGACCGGGATCGGAGACGACCCCCAGGCGCGCACCGCGGTCCCGGAGCGCGCCGAGCGCCTCGGGCACGTGGGGGTACACGGTCAGGGCGTCGATCCGGTCGCCGCTCGGGGAGAGCACGGCCGAGGCCAGCGTGCCCCCGATGTCGTGGAAGACCACCGTGCCGGTCAGCGGGTCCATCGTTCCTCCTGGTGACGGGGCGGGCGCACCCGGCCACCTCCCGACCACGGGGGACCGGCGCCGGTCTGCAGCATCCGGGGACACCGTCACGCGGTCGTCACCGTCGACCCGGGGGCAGCGGGCGACGGCGCGTCCCCGGGCCGCGCGGGCGCGCCGGGGTCAGGCGGAGCCGGCGGCCGCGGTCCCGACGGGGCCGGCGACCTCCGCGTGGCCCAGGTAGCGCGCGATCGCGTGCGGATCGGTGTCGTTCTCGACCTCGACGTCGGTCAACGGGGCACCCCAGGACTTCGCCAGCGGGTGGCCGAGGGCGACGACGTCGTTGACGTCGTAGGCGGTCAGCCACTCCATGCCGGGGTGCCGGCGGCCGCGGTCGAGGAGGTTGTTCTGGACGGCCTCGAGGCCCAGCGGCGACCCGAGCGTCACCCACAGCGTGGTCCGCCGGCGCACGTCGGCGTCGTGCAGCAGGTCCCGGGCCACGACCGTGCCCAGGCTGTGCGAGACCAGCACCAGCGGGACCTCGTCCGGGACGGCCCCCCGGACGGCCCGCAGGACCTCGTCCCGGCCGGAGCTGAGGTAGATGGCGACGTCGCGCAGCTGCGAGGCGATGACCAGCTGGTCGACCCGTGAGCGCCTGGCCAGCGAGACGAGCAGCTCCCGCGCCACGCCCCAGGACAGGATGCGGTCGCGCAGCCCCTCCTCGCGCAGCCGCCCGCTCCCCGGCGCCCGCTCCACTGCCGGGGGTGGCTCGTCCGGCGGGGGCACCGCCATCCCGGCCTGGTGCGCCAGGTCGAGGAGCAGCTCGCGCTCCACGGCCCCGACGTCGGCGGGGGTGGCCGGGTGGAACGGCCCGGGCTCGTCGGGGTCCCGTGTCCTCTCCAGCCGGAGCGCCCTGCCCGCCGACTCTGCGGTGACCTCGTACAGCACGTTGCCGTAGAAGGGGAGCACCGCACGCCCGGCGTCCAGCGGGGGAGCGCCGGCCGCGGTCAGCCCCGCGTTCAGGGCGGCCAGCCACTTGCGCCGCAGCGTCGCGGGGTCCTTGAACTCCTGGCCCCGGCCGTGCAGGAACACCAGCGTGGGGGCGACCACCTCACTGCCCCCCGCCCAGGATCGGGGCGAGCAGCGCGGCCTGCCCCGGGGGCACGTCGACCGCGCGGAGGCTGCGCACGATCCGGCTGACCCGGGCCCCCTCGTTGCCGACGTAGGCCAGCGCGTCCTCGCCCAGGTCCTCGGTCCAGCGCCGTCCGTCGCGGGTCAGCTCGAAGCCCTCGTCGTCGGTCGCCGAGATCCCGCCGTGGTGCAGCGCGACCATCTCCCACTGGTCGTTGAACACCGGCGCCCCCGAGGAGCCCTCCCGGGTGTCGCTCTCGTACCGGAGCCAGAGGTCGTCCTCCGCGACCATCCGGTTGAACCGGAGGCTGACCCGCTTGCGCTCGCCCGCCGGGTGGTGGATCACGTTGAGCACCTCGCCGATCACGGCCTTGCCCGTCTGCCCGATGAGCGGGATGGAACCGTACGTCGCGCCGGGCGGCCGGCCGTCCCGCTCGACGACCGCGACGACGGTGTAGTCCAGGTCGGGGTCGGTGACGAAGCAGTCGTCCGGCGCCAGCGGCCACCGGTCCTCGGCCCGCGGCCGGCCGTCCTCGTCGTACTCGTAGGCGAACTCCACGGCCATACCGGCAGCCTCCTCGGGCGTCCGGATGACGTGGTGGTTGGTCAGCAGGAGGCGGTCGGTGACCAGCGAGCCCGTCCCGACGGGCCGGACCGGCCGGCGGACGGGCGCCTCGACGACCCGGCCGACCGACCGGGCGGCCCTCAGCCCGCAGTCGAAGAAGCTCAGCCAGACCGAGTCGTCCTGGTCGACGATGCCCTCCAGCCTCAGGTGCCGGCGCCGCAGCCGTTCCCGGCGCTCGTCCAGGTCCGCGGGGCTGTTGACCAGGCCCAGGTCCCGCCGGTCGACCGCCTCCCGGGCGGCGTTGCGCTGCTCCTCGCTGGCCTCCCACCGCTCCCGGATCGCGAGGAGCCGGTCGTGCACCCCGATCGCCACCATGGTCGTGTCCTCCTCAGGTGCCGAGGCCGGGACGCTGCCACGGCAGGAACGCGTTGGGCGCCGACCGCATCGCCGCCCGCAGCTCCGGGTGGTGGCGCAGGATCACCGAGGCCATGGTGTTCTCCGCCAGCCACGCCATGCCGGGCTCCGTGTAGACCGCCGGGGTGAAGTCCCGGGTGAGGAACCGGTCGCTGTTGAGCCGGCGCGACGCCATGAGGATGAAGATGCGGAACGCGGTGTCGCTGAACGCGAACCCCTCGGGCAGGCGCTCGGCGAACAGCCCCACCATGAGGTCGACCTTCTCGACGTCCCCGCCGTAGAGCCGCGACACCTGCCGGGCGAGGTCGCGGTCGCCGGTGAGCTCCTCGAAGGTCGCCGGCGCCGGCATCCGCAGCAGCCGCCGGAACTCGCAGTAGCGGGGGACGCCCAGTTCGCGGTGGCGCAGGATGTCGACGGCGGCGAGGTCCATGACCTTCCCGTCCGGTCGGTGGAACTCCTGCAGGGCCCTCGGGAAGTTGTGCAGGGTCACCACCCCGGGGTGCTCCGTGCCGAAGGAGTACAGCAGGTCGGCGATCGGCACGGTGTCCAGCACGGCCAGGGACCCCGGGCCGGCCAGCTCCTGCAGGCTGTAGGGCTCGTCCCGGTGCCGCCGGTCGTCCACGTGCGAGCGCAGGTCGAACAGGTCGGGCATGAGCGGGTGCATGCGGTAGACGGCGGTGAACTCCTCGGTCAGGGAGTAGGGGACGCCGTAGTCCCGCGTCGGCGACCCCGGGATGCCGCTGACCAGCTCGCTGTCGCTGAGCCGGCCGAACACGTTGCTCAGGCGCTCTCCGGCCAGGCCCCACCAGTTCGCCCGCAGCGCGGCGACCGTGGTGGGGTGGCTGATGACGGCGGGCGTCCACTCGACGGTGTGGATCTTGGCGGTCAGCGCGGCGACCACGAGCCGGGCGCGCTGGAAGAGCTCCTCGTCGCCCCACCGGGGGAACTCGCCGGCCAGCATGTCGCACACGGCGTTGTGCTCGCGCGTGAAGAGGGTCTGCAGCGGCACCAGGCCGAGCCAGAACCCCGGCTCCTCGAGCGTCGGGTGGTCGCTCCTGGGCGTCGGCAGCATCCCGTTGGCCTCGACGCGCAGCTTGCCGCCCTCGAACGCCCGGGCCTCGCGCTGCTGCTCGGCGGTGACCCCGTAGACCTGCGAGGCGTCCCACCAGTGGGTGCAGGTGTTGACCGACGTCCGCGGTGACGAGGTGTCGGGGCGGGTCGGGTCCTCGGGCGTGCGCATGATGAGCATCGGCCGCTCGGGCCACGGGTCGTCGTCGGCCAGCTCCACCCGCCACGGGTCCTCGGTCGGGCTCTTCCCGTGGCTGAACCAGTCCCGGATCATCCACTGCAGCCACGGGGCGACGAGCGCGTTGACCGACGTCGCGGGGATGAGCTCGTCCCGGGTCATCAGCTGCCGGCTGACCTCGCGCGGGCTGGGCTCGACGACCTCGGCCGGCGCCGGCCGGCGGGCCGCGGTGAGGGGGACGTTGCGCCCGAAGCGGGAGCCGGCCATCCCCGCGGCCGGGACCGCGAGGTCGTTGTAGCTGCCGTCCACCGTCCGCGAGGTCAGGACCTGCGGGTCGAACGGGGGGACGGGCGGGGCCTGCGTGGTCGGCAGCACGCCGGTGTCGTGCAGGTTGTGCCGGCGCAGCGCCTCACGGAGGCCGGCGATCACCGCGAGCCCCAGGGGCACGGGCAGCCGGTCCCAGCCGAACACGCGGTCCAGTGCCCGGGCCGCCGCGCGCAGGACCCGCCACGGCAGACCTGGCCGGTAGCCGTCCGGGACCGTGGCGGCGGCCGTCCGCGCCGTCGTCCCGGGTGCCCGGGTCCGGAGCTGACCCGCCCTCGGCACGGCCCTGGGGGATCGGGTCGGGGGTGCCGCGGTCGTGGGCGCCTTGGTCATGGTGCCTCCTCGGGGGTGGGGATCGGCCGTGCGCTGCCGCAGGTGCCTCACGGGTCCAGCGGCCCGAGCCGGGCCAGCTCTTCGGAGAGCTGGGCGGCCAGCTCGCTGATACGGGTCAGGGCGTCCCGGTCGTCGCGGGTCCCCGCGCCGTCCCCGGCCCGGGCCGCGCGCGCCGCGGCACCGTCACGCACGCGGTCGACGACGTCCCGCAGGTCGATCACGCCGTCCACCTGCTCGGTCGGTACGCGGACGGCGTCGCCGTCGGTCTCCTGCGGTCCGCTCACGTCACACCACCTCGATGGTCGGTACGTCGATCCGGTCGATGCCGAGGTCGGAGAGCGTCAGGCCGAGGACCTCGTAGGGCAGCACGACGTCGTGCAGCTCGAGGGCCCCGACCGCCAGGCCGGTCCGCAGGTCGTCGAGCACCAGCTCCCGCACCCGGATGCGCGCACCCGGCACGGCGCGGAGGGTCAGCGTCAGCACGCCGGCGTCCGCGACGAAGCGGACCGGGTTGGCGGTCCCGAAGGCGTCGACCGGCCCGGTGGTGACCCGTCCGGCCGACGCCTCGGGCACCCGCAGGTCGGGGATCGTCAGCTGTCCGAGGGGCAGCGCCTGCCCGTGCAGGCGCTCGACCGTCGCGTCGGCCGCCGCGGCGCCCGGGATGCCGAGGCCGGTGAGACCGATCCGGCCGACCCCCAGGCCGGTGAGGGTGAAGTCGGGGACGGGGACGGTGACCCCCCGCAGGCGCAGCTGCTCGGCCACGAGGGGGCCCAGCCGCAGGTCCCGCAACGGCCCGACCACGGCGCGCACCCCCTCCACCGTCGTCGTCGGCAGGACGAGGTCGGCCGACCGGAGCCCGGGGACCTCGACGTCCCCGAGCCCGACGGTGAGCGAGTGGCTGCCCATCTTGACGGTGCCGCCCCAGCCGTAGCTGCCGGCCAGCGGGATCCGGATCGTCACCCGCCAGTCCAGCTGCAGGTCCAGGTCGACGGTCACCCGCAGGTCGCGGAAGACCGCCGTGCCGCTGCTGAGGTCCACGTGCACGGCGTCCAGGACCAGCCGTCCCACCTCGAGGGGGCCGACCGCCACCTCCCGGACGTCGACCGAGCCGACGGAGAGGGTGGCGACCGAGGCAGCGGGGACCGAGGCCTTCACGGGGCACCTCCGGGTCGTGTCGGTGCGCCGGCCCGTGCCGGTCGCGGCGCGGGGACGGGGCCCGCGTCCCCGGTGCCGGCGTCCGCGGCCGGTCCGCCCGGGGCCGCCGGGCCTGCCGGTGGCGGCCCCGGCTCGGTGCGCCACGGAACGCGGGTGTCCGGCGGGTCCGGGAACATCGCGGTGGCGTGCTCCTGGCCGAGTGCGATGGCGCGGGCGATGAACTCGGGGTCGAAGAGCAGGTAGCTGAGCACGTCCCCGCGGCGGGGCCCGTCCCCGCCGAGGAGCTGGGCGAGCAGCGGGAGGTCGGGCTCGCGCAGGGTGCGCAGCGCGCCGCGGAGCCCGGTGAAGTGCTCCCGGTACACGTCAGCCGCCAGCCGGCTGAGGGTGGCCCGTTCCGGCGGCCCGGCGAACAGGTGCGGCACCACCGACAGCGGCCGTCCGGTGCTCCTGCCCCGGCCGCCGGCGGCCACGAGCTCGTTGACCCTGGTCAGCGTGCGCAGGTCCTCGACCATGCGGTCGACGAGGGCCGCGTCCAGCAGCATCACGAGGGCGTCGTCGACGTCGGGCCGGTCGTGGTGGGCGGTGCCGGGGTCGACGGCGTACGAGTCCGGGTGGGTCGCCGCCACCACCACGGCGTCGCAGCCGAGGTCGAGGGCCGGCTTGAGCGGGGCGTTGAGGCGGACCCCGCCGTCGAGGTACCACCCGGCCCGCTCCGGTGGCTCGGTCACCCGGACCGGGGGGAAGACGACGGGGATGGCCGCCGAGGCCCGCACGTGCGGGCTCCCGACCGGGGCGGCGACGTAGTCCAGCGCCCGGTCCTCGTCGGCCGGCGGGAGGGCCCGGCCGGGCGCCAGGTCGGCGAACACCACGGTGCGGCCGGTGCGCCCGGAGGTGGTGACGACGGCCAGCGCCTGGCAGTCCCCGCCCTCGACGTTGGCGCGCAGCTGCGCCCAGTCGACGGCCGCGTCGGCGGTGCGGGACAGCGGCGTGGTGTCCACGAGGCCGGTCAGCCGCACGCCCCCGATGCCCAGCCGCTGGGCGAGCCACGTGCCGGCCGTCCGCGGGGTGGAGACCAGCAGGGGCCCGAACACGTCGCGCGGGCCGATCCGGCGCCACACCCGGAGCAGCGCCGCGGCCTGCTCGTCGGCCGGCAGGTGCGCGCCCGCGGCCAGCAGGGTGGCGTTGATCGCCCCGGCGCTGGTGCCGACGAACACCCGCGGGCGGACCCCGGCCGCGGCCAGCCTCGGCACCAGGACCGACAGGGCACCGGCCTCGTAGGCGCCCCGGGCGCCCGCGCCGGCGATCACCATCCCCACCCGCTGCGGGGCGGGGGCGCTACGCGGGCCGGGGTCCGCCGGGCTCACGGCCCACCCCCACTGCCGACAGCGCCTCGGCCAGCTCGCGCGCCAGCCGTGCCACGCGTTCCAGCTCCTGCCTGTCCCCGGCGTCCTGGGTCTCCGCGGCGCGCGTGGTGGCCGACGCGGCGAGGCGGTCCAGCAGGTCGGGGAAGCCCAGGGTCCTCGGGCGTCGTGCCGGGTCGGCGAGACGCTCCCTCGAGACCGGCGGCTGCGGCGTGGTCAGGTCGACCGGTTCGGGGCTCATGGCTGCGCGACCGTGATCGTCGGGATGTCGATGCTGTGGACCCCGAGGTCGGCGAGCGTGAGCCCGTGCACGGTGAAGGGGACGGTCACGTTGCCGAGCTCGACCAGGCCGGCGGCCAGCGACGCCCGCACGCCGGTCAGCTGCAGCTGCGCGACCCGGGTCGCCACCGCCGGGCGCGCGAAGACGCTGACCCCGACGAACCCGAGGCTGAAGCCCCCCAGCGAGATCCGCTCCCGCCGCTGCAGCGGGATGTCCACGGTCCCGCTGCGGATGTCGCCGGCCGCGGCGCTGGGCAGCTCGAGCCCCCGCAGCCGCAGGGTCGGCAGGGTGAGCGGGGTGCCGCCCACCCGGCGGACCGTCGCCGCGGCCACCCCGGCGGCCGGGACGTCGACGTCGGCCACCGTGAGGGAGGTGAGGTCGAGACCGGCCAGCGTGAACCCCGCGGTCGGCAGGACCACGCCGGAGGCGCGCACGTCCTCCGCGGCCAGCCCGGTCAGCCGGAGGTTCGCGAGGGGGTCGGCGCGGGTCTGCACGTCCGTGCCGGTGAGGGTCGCGATGTCGAGGTCGATGTCCCGGAGGCCGGGGATCTCGAAATCGCCCAGCGCGAAGGGGATGGTGACGACGTCGAGGTCCTCGGTGCCCGACTCGCGGAACAGCCCGACGTCGACGAACCAGTCGACGCTGATCTCCAGGCGCATCGTGACCACCACGTCCCGCAGCAGGGCCCGGCCGGACCGGATGGCGACGCGGGCGTCGTCCACCCGGAGCCGGCCCACGACGATGTCGCCCAGCGACACCTGACCGACGTCGACCCGGCCGACGTCCACCCGTGCGATGACGGCCTGCTGGACCTGCGCTTCCACGTGCGCCTCCTGGGTCTGTCTCGGGCCGTCCGCGGGCCGGCGGGCGGGTCAGCGGGAACGGGACAGGCGGCGCGGCGGGGGGCGGCGCTGCCCGCCCAGGTTCGCCAGCGCCAGCACCAGGTTGACCGCGGAGATGGCGGTCGCCATCGCCCCGGCACGCCGGGGCAGGTCGCCCCGGCGCCAGGCCAGGAACGCCGAGACGGTGTCGCTGCCGTGGACGAGGGGCGCCAGCTGCTCGGCGTGCCACCGCCGGCGGGCGTCGCGGTCGAGCAGCTCGGCGCCGATGAGCACCGTCCGGATCCCGAACATCCGCAGCGGGTAGCGCATCCCCGGCTGGACGGCCGGGTCGATGTCCAGCCGGCGGATGACTAGGCCGGGGGCCAGCAGGCCCGCCGTCCCCATCGTGAGGCGGACGCCGGCGAGCAGCACCCGGGCGAGGTCGGTCCCCGACGTCATGACGAGGTCCTCCCGTCGGCCACGGGTCCGGAGGCGACGTAGTGCAGGGCGCGCAGACCGGGCAGGAAGAAGTAGCCGCCGCCGCGGACCCGCACGAACCGGGGCAGGTCGAGCAGCCGGTGGCGGACGGGGGTGGCCGGGACGACGAACACCCCGCCGTCGTCGGGCGGGTGGTGGCCGGTGATCGGGTCCGGGCTGTCCTGGAGGCCGGCGAACGCCGGGTTGTTCAGCCAGGTGTGCTGCACGAACTCGAACTGCCGGCCGAGGTTGGCGTTCAGGCAGAGGAAGTGCAGCCCGCGTTCGACGTCCGCCCCCGCCGGGTCACCGCCGTCGCCGGCCGCCGGCGCGGGGCCGTACTGCCGGCCGCGGCGGATCAGCCGGTGCCGGTCGTTCACCCGGACGGCGGCCTCGGACCCGGGACGCGGGTCGAGCGAGTCCCGGGGGTTGGCGCGGCGGACGTGGGCGCCGATCGGGCAGCCGAGGCCGAGCGCGTCACCGTCGCGGTGGTAGCGGAAGCCGTTGTCCCCCGCACGGGTCTCGTCGTCGTGGTCGGGACTGACCGTCAGGGACGTCCCGCTGGGCCACCGTCCCACCATCTTCGCGGCGACCTGCTCGGTGGGCAGCCCGGTCCGGGCCGCCCACCGCCGCGCGTGGTCCCAGAAGGCGGGGGCGTCGACGGCCAGGGTCCTGGCCACCAGGTACGTGCCGTTGCGGCCGAGGTCGACGCTGCCCGGCGTCTCGGCGTCGGGCGCGGGAGGCAGCAGCCGGAGGGGGTCGGCCGCCGCCGGCAGCAGGGGGCGGCCGGTGCGCCGGCCGTAGGCGTTCGGGTACCCGAGGAGGAACTCGCCCAGGGCCACGCCGCCGTCGGCGCCGCTGCCGTGCAGGCCGGCCACCGCGGGCTGGGAGATCCCGTCGGCGAAGCCGAGGTGGTCGTGCCGGGTGAGGGTCGTGGTCGGGAGCGTGGCGGCCTCCTCCAACCCGTCGGCCGGGAGGAGTCGGTGGACCTCCTCGGTGTGCGCCCGGAGCTCCGGGGCCGACGCCGCGTAGAGGAGCAGCAGGACGTCGACGCGGCGGGTGGCGGGGCCGCCCCACGTCCAGGTCGAGGGGGCGTGCTCGCCCTCGTCGCCCAGGAAGGCGCTGCGGGTGGGGGTGGTCATCCCGCCGGCGAACTCGAGCGAGAACTGGTCCAGCGCCGCCTGCGGCAAGCCCAGCCGGGCGAGGCCGCCGTGGCTGAGGGCGACGTTGAGGGCCCGGCTGCCGTGCTCGGCGGCCATGCTGGTCACCCGGGGGAGGAGGTCGGCGAGGAACGCGCGACCCGCGGCGCCGTCGTCCACCCGCAGGCCCAGGAACACCGCCTCGGGGAGGCGCCCGTACCCGCTGCCCACGATCCCCTGGACGTCGGCGAGGTCGAGGTCGCCCCCGCTGCGGGGAGCGGGGCGCGGTGCCGGTGCGGCCGGCGTGCGGGCGCCGCGGTCGACCCGGGGAGGCGCCGCGCTGCGGGTCGGTGCCATGTCCGTACCTCCGGCTGTGCGGGTGCGGCGGTGGTCAGAGCAGGGTGAGCCAGTCGCGGGCCTCGTCGTCCGACAGCGTCCGGCGGGCCAGTCCCCGGCGGATCGCGGCGTTGGAGCCGGCGTTGACCGCGGTGAGGTCCTCGTAGGCCGACCACCAGACGTGGTTGAGGGCCTGGTGGTTGCGCAGGTGGTCCTTGAACCGCTCCTCGTCCCGGGCGCCGCGCCAGAGCAGCAGGACGGTCCGGGGGTAGCCCAGGCCGTTGCTGAAGATGGCGTTGAGGCCCCAGGCGACCTTGTCGATGAAGTCGTCCATGTAGCTCTCGAGGCTGCCGTCGTAGGTGCTGAGGAAGACCATGCGCTCGGGGGAGAGGTAGACCCACCGGGCGAAGTGGATGGTCGTGACCCCGGCGAGGCTGCCCCGGTTGAGCACGTGCCGGACGGCGTAGCTGATGGCGAACAGGACGGTGCGGGTCAGCGCGGCCCGGAAGGTGCCGGGCTTGAGGAACCCGACGGCGGCGAACGGGTTGTGGGCGACGTGGTCCTCGCTGGCCCGCAGGCGCTCCACCACGGCGGGGTCGGGGCGCCGCCGGTCGGGCACGTCGCGCGCCTCGTGCAGGAGGAGCAGCACGGCCACGACGGGCAGGGCGAGGAGGACGACCGGGAGCAGCGGCAGGAGGAGCGCCGGGACCGCCACCAGGTGGGCGAGCTCCCGGGCCCGCCACCACGCGGGTGGACGCCGCGCGGGCACCACCCCTGCCCGCAGCTCCGGGTCGGTGAGGGCGTGCCGGCGCAGGACCGCGTGGATCTCCGCCGGCGGGAGGTCGACGAGGCCGTCCCGGTGCTGGTCCAGGTAGGCCTCCAGGCCCCTCCGCAGCCGGGCCTCGGTGCGCACCTGCGACACGCCGCGCCCCACGGTGTTCACGTAGAAGGCGGCCTCCGGGACGCGGTGTGCCCGCAGCCACGCCGTCCGGCTCGCCGGGTCCGGCCGGGTCGGGTAGTCGGGGCAGCAGGCGAACGCGCGGTCCAGGCCCGCGCCGGAGACGTCGGCCAGCGCCCGGAGGTGGGCGTCGGCCGAGCCGTCGAGGTCGGCGGAGTAGAGCAGGCTGGGCCCGACCTGTGCCCCCGAGGGGCTCTGCCCGCCCTCCAGCAGCACCAGCCGGGCGAAGTGCAGGCCGGCGAGCCGGTCGAAGGCCAGCGCCGCGCGGCCGGGGCCGGCCAGGTCCGCCAGCGCGGCCGCGGCACGGTCGTGGTGCTCGGGCGGCAGCGGGGCGAGGACGGTCACCGCGGACTGCTCGGGCATGGGGACCTCCGATCAGCGGCCGGAGCCGGCGTGCGGACCGACGGCGGTGACCCGGCGCGCCCGCTCCGGCGGCCGGTCGTCGTCGGCGAACACCTCGCTGCCGTCGGGTTCGACGTGGGGGACGGCGTTCATCGACTGGCGCAGCTCGGCCAGCTCCGCGTACATCCGGCGCCGCGCCCGGTTGGAGTTCCCGAGGGGACGGTGCTCGGGCAGGCTGTGCCAGGGGTTGAAGCGCAGCACGTCGGCGAAGGCCAGCTGCGCGTCGCTGTCGAAGCGTTGCGCCGGGAGCCGCAGCCGGGCCACCGGCACGTACGGGGAGAGCCGCTCCGGCCACTTCACGGTGGCGTCCTCGATCGGCATCCGGTGCGGGTCGGTCTGCACCTGCACCATGAAGTCCATCTCCCAGTCGCCCCGGGCCAGCGTGGCGACCATGGCCTCCCGCAGGTGGTTCTCGGCCGGGTGGGCCGGGATCCTCGTCCGACCGCGCTGCCGGGGCTTCAGCGAGTACTCGACGGCGCGGCCCTCCCCGAGGAGGAACGGCACGTTGCTGTAGTACTGGACCTCCAGCGGGTTGGCGTGCATCGGGCTGTAGAGCAGCTGCATCGCCAGGTGGATCAGGTGGCGGCCCGGTGGGTCGAGCAGGTACCCCAGGTAGGCCTTGGCGCGCACCCACCGCTGCATGCGTGCGTTCTCCCGGATGTCGGGGGTGACGAAGCTGGCCGGGGAGACCAGGATCAGGTCCTGGGTGCGCTGCTCGTCCGGGAGGAGCTTCGGGCCGTCCACGCCCATGACCTTGATCGCGACCGAGCACTGGCCCAGGTCCTCGAGGTCGGGCGGGGCGTAGGGCCCCGGTCCGGAGAAGCGGACCCAGGCGGGGTGGGTGCGGGGGGAGGCGAACAGCCCGTGCCGCAGCTCCTCCGGCACGTCGGGCAGGACGGTGAACTCGCCCCGCAGGACCCCGAACGTCTTGGTGTTGCCGAACCGCTGCGCCGCGCCCGGCAGCCAGTTCTCGCGGGTGAAGGCGCGCAGCTCGTCGATGATCTGCTGGGTGTACCGCTCCTCGTCCGGCAGCGGCTTCTCCTGCGCCAGGGCGAGGTGCTCGTCCCTGCGCAGCAGGTTCTGCAGGCCCTGCAGCAGGGCGAACAGCGGGGGGCGCAGCCACCGGTCGAACGGCTGGCGGTAGAGGAACTCGATGCGACGCTCGAGGCGCCACGCCCAGACGAACAGGTCGCTGAGCGGGCGGAGGACGAAGAACGTGAACGGACCGTCGGGGTTCATGGCGAGGGCCTCGGGTCGGGAGGGCGGGGTCCGTCGGCGGGGCGACCGCGAGCCGTCAGGGCTGCTGCTGGCGCAGCGTGAACCAGCCGGCCCGGCGCCTCCACAGCCAGACGACGCCGAGGTACAGGTCGGGGGCGACGAGCCGGATCTCGTCGCGGACCATGCGCGCCACGACCGACGTCCGCGAGTAGTCGATGAGGACGCACGGCTCGCCGTCGACCCAGCTCCGGTCCATGGACAGCAGGGCCCGGATCGCCCGGGTCCCCAGCGGTCCCACCAGGTTCTGCAGGGACCCGCCCGAGGCCTCGGTCTCCTTGCCCTTCCAGACGAGCAGGCCGATCAGCCGGGCGAGGGGGCCGCAGGCGGGGGTGCCCGGGAACACCAGCCCCGTCCCGGGCAGGCGTCCCCGCGGGACCTCCCCGGCGGGGCTCGACCGGAACAGCAGGTCCAGTTCGCGGTCGTCCATCCGCTGCAGGGCCCGCTCGTCGAGGACGTCGTCCCGGAGGGCGCGGGCGGTTCGGAGCGTCACGGCGGCCTCCGGCGAGGAGAGGGCGGTGCTGCAGGACGGGCGGACCGGGCCAGGATCCCGGCCCTCCGTCACCGGGGCGTCACCGCCGCGGGACGCCGGGGGCCCGGACCGGCGACGGGTGCCGCGGGCCCGCGGGGGAACGGGCACGGGGACCGCCGGGCCGGTGACACGCCCGTGACGGGTTCGGAGTAGGCCTGCGGGGGTGAGCCGGGGCGCACCTGCGGAGTCGCACGGGCTGACCCGGGCGGACGTCGAGGCCGCGCTGGCCGAGCTGGCCCGGGCCCGGGACCGGGTCTACTTCGACGCCGAGGCCGACGCCGCTGCCGCCGAGGAGTACTACCGCGGGCTGGCCCCGCGGCAGTTCGGCGACCTGGTGCGGCGCTCGCACGTCCGGACACCGCGGTACCGGCCGGCTCGGGAGCTGTACCCGTGGGTGGACCTCCAGCCCAGCGGGGTGCTGCGGAGCCTGTACACCGCGCACGAGTGGGACCCGGAGGAGCTCATCCGCGCGGACCTGGCCGTCGCCGTGGACCGTGCCCGGGAGCTGGCCGCTCGGCTCGCCGGCCCCGGCTCGCACCACGACCCCGAGGCGGCCGCCGAGGTGGAGGCGGCGCTGCCGTTCAACTGCGAGCACGTGGTCCCGCAGAGCTGGTTCGGCCGGGCCGAGCCGATGCGCGGGGACCTGCACCACCTGTTCGCGTGCGAGTCCCGGTGCAACAGCTTCCGCGGCAACACCCCCTACGCGGAGTTCGCGGACTTCCCCGAGCCGGGGAGGGCGCACCCGGGGACCGTGGTGCGCGGCGAGTGCGGCAAGAGCGAGGGCGACGGGTTCGAGCCGGCACGCGGCAAGGGACCCGCCGCCCGCGCCGTCTGCTACTTCCTCCTCCGCTACCCCGGCATCGTCGAGGCGGCGGAGATGCCACCCCAGCGGCTCGCGACGGTGCTCGCCTGGCACGAGGCCGAGCCGGTGACGGAGTGGGAGCGCCACCGCAACGCCGCCGTCTTCGCGCGGCAAGGGAACCGCAACCCCTTCATCGACCACCCCTCCCTGCCCGGGACGCTGCTGCCGCGGAGGTCCTGACGAGCGCGTCCGGGCCTCCGTAGAGTGCGGTCGGGGCCCGGCTCGCGCGGCGCGCGGGTCGACGGTCGTGGGCCGCGCCGGCCCACCCGACGGAGGGGGCGGGCAGTGGCCACGCTGCGCATCGCGCTCGAAGAGGGCTTCGCGGGCGACGCGGTGGTGGTCGAGGTCGACGGTCGCACGGTCCTCGAGCGCGACGACGTCCGGACCCGCATGCAGGTCGGCTTCGCCGAGCGGCTCGAGGTGCCCGTCGACGCGGGTGAGGCGACCCTCGAGGTCCGGGTGCCGCAACGGGGCGCAGCCGGTCGGCTCACGTGTTCCGTGGCCGACCGGCTGCACGTCGGCGTCTCGCTCCGGGACGACGAGGTCGTCTTCCGCACCTCGGAGCAGCCCTTCGGTTACGTCTGACCGCGGAGCCGCTCCCCGGGACCGCGGCCGGCGCTCACCGGGCCCCGACCGTCGCCCCCGACTCCTGGTACCGGTCGCGCTGCTCGGCCAGGTCGTCCAGCACGTCGGTCAGCACCTTGCGCTTGCGCACCACCCGTGCCGACATGGTCTGGTGGGCCACGTCGAGCAGCCGGACGGCGGCCGGCGTGTCGTCGGACCGGGCGAGCGACGCCGAGGCCGTCCGGCTGGACTGCACGTAGCCGATGTGGCCGAGCGTCTCGGCGGCGTCCTGCGGGCGGGAGGTCAGCGCCCGGTCGAGCAGCTCCTCCGCCCGCTCGGGCCGGGCCGGCTTGGTCTCGATCCGGATGCCCGCGGGGGCGCCGGGAGCCGACATCAGCAGCTTGTGGTCCCTCGCCAGCGGGAGACCCAGTGCCAGGGCGGCGTGGACGGCGATCCGCCGGTCGCCGTGCCGCTCCACGACCTCGGTGAGGACGTCGTTGGCGTCGGACAGCACCGCGCTGCCGCCGAAGACGAGCGCCCGACCCACGTCCTCGGTGAACACGTCCTGCGCGGTGAACTCCTCGCTGCGGTCTGCCGGCGGGCGGATCCGGACGGTCAGGACGTTGGACAGCAGGTCCTCCTCGCCCCGGCGCAGCGCCACCTGGATCCGGTAGCTGCCCGGCTCGGCGATGTCCCAGCCCTGGGCGCCCGCGGAGACCTGCAGCGGTGCGTAGAGGGACTCACCCGGCCCGAGGACCGTCGTCCCGGGGGTGTAGCAGTACCGCGCGAACGGGACGAACTCCCGCGTGGGCCGGTTCTGCGGCGTGATGACCACGGTCATGCCGTCCAGCGACTTCAGGGCGTTGGCGTCCACCAGCTGCGGGTCGGACGAGACGTTGGTCAGCTTGAGCTCGAGCAGGACCGGCTCGAGGAACTCGAAGACGCCGCCCACCCGGTTGACGCGCACCTCGAGGCGCAGCCCCTGCTGCTGGGGGACGCGGGCCTCGGCGAAGCCGTGGTGGTCGAACCAGGCCGCGTTCCCCATCTGCACGAAGCGCTCGGGGGCGTGCCGGAGGAACAGCAGCTCCGGGTCGCTGAACCGGTAGGCGAAGTCCGCGAAGAACGCCGCCTGCCCACCACCGACCCGGAACGGGTAGTTCATGAAGCTGCGCGCCTCCGGCTCGTCGGCCAGCCCCGGCCGCCACGGGGTGCCCCGGGACTTCTGCCACGAGTGCGCGAGGTTGAAGGCGTGCCCCATCTCGTGGACTGCCGTCCAGAACACCATCCGGCGCACCCAGGCCTGCGGGTCGGGGTCACCGGCCGGCGGCACGGAGATGAAGGCGTCGTTGAAGATCGCCGTGCCCTGGCGGTGGTTCGGGCCGATGTCGTCGAACATGATGCCGCCCAGGTCGGTGCCCTCCTCGTGCAGCGAGGCGAAGAAGACCCACATGGCCCACTCCGCCGTCGCCGAGAAACGGGACCAGAACGCCTGCATCGCGTCGTGCATCTCGGCGTCGCTCCAGAGCGCGTCGGTCCCGGCGCCGGTGATCGGCACCGCCCCGCCGGGTGACTCGGTGACGTCGAACCCGGCGCGCTGGAACACGCTGCGGATGCTCAGCAGCTCGGCGGGCAGGGTGGGCGGGCGGTTGGGGTGGGCGCCGGTGTCGACGCTGGTCGTCGCCGACTCCCCGGTCGCCGCGTCGAACTCGAAGTCGACCGTGTGGAAGTACGGGGACCGGTAGCGGAAGCGCCGGGTCCGGTGCAGCCCACCGGGCGCCTCGAACCGGACGCGGGCGGCCTGCTGCCCGGCGTCGTCGTGGCCGTGGCCGAGGACCTGGATCTGCACCGTCGTGTAGGGGAAGGCGGCGGTGCTGCCGTCCTTGTAGTGGATGGGGCCCTGCCACCGGTCCTTGCCCAGCGGGACCAGGGCGGCGATCCAGTGGACGCGGTCGAGCCCGAGGACGACCACGCCGCTGGCGGTGCGCTGGGGGAGGGAGCCGTCGACGTCCAGGCGCAGCTCCTCCCGTCCCGTACCGGAGGCGAGGGGCGCCGGCACCGTCGGCTCCCTCCCGTCGAGGCCCTGCGGCACCTCCAGCGACACGTCGTCCGGGTCGCCCGGCTGCGCCAGGTACAGGCCGCTGACGACGCGCCGGGGGGTGCCGTGGTCCTCGCCGGCCGCGCCCTCGGGGGAGGGGGGCTGCACGGGGGCTTCGCGGGGGGCGGCGTCCGGCTTGATGATCATGTCCTTCTCCTGCTCGCACGGGGAGGGTCGCCCTGGCGCAGCGTGGGCACGCCATCGGGCTGCGGGGCTCGTCGAGACCGCTGTCGAGGCTCCCCGACGTGCCTGCGCCGGGGCCCCGCCATCGTCGGCACCGGGCCGTCACGGGGACGTCACCCCGGCATCACCGCTGCCGGAGCGGCCCGGGACCCGGACCGCGCCGCGGTGTATCTGCGGCGTCCGCGCGCGCTCTCCAAGAGACACCCATGCGTCCGAGAGCGAGCGCCACGGAGGTGTCCCGCGTGGCTACCGGATCACCGGCACGGATCGGCCTGCTCGACGGGTTCTCGCTGGAGGGGAGGAGCGGGCCGCCCCCCGGGAGCGGCCGCGCCCTCGCGCCCGGCCTCCAGCGGCTGGTCGCCCACGTCTGCCTGTCGGGGAGGGCCGTCCGCCCCGCGGTCGCGGGCCTGCTGTGGCCCGACGTCCTCGAGGAGCAGGCGCAGGCCAGCCTGCGCTCGGGGCTGTGGCGGGTGCACAAGGCCGTGCCGGGCCTCGTCGAGGTCTCCGGCGAGGTGCTGTCCCTGGCCGCCGGCGTCCGGGTGGACGTCTGGGAGCTGCGGGAGTGGGCGCGGCGCGTCGCCGACCCCCGCGCCGGGATCGGCGAGGTCGCGGTGCCCGACGTCGCCCTGCGGGGGGACCTCCTCCCCGGCTGGTACGACGACTGGGTCCTGCTGGAGCGGGAACGGCTGCGCCAGCTGCGCCTGCACGCCCTGGAGGCGGCCGCCGACCGGCTCGCCTCGGCGCGGCGGTACGGCGAGGCGCTGCAGGCCGCCCACGCGGCGGTCCGCGCCGAGCCGCTGCGGGAGAGCGCCCACCGCACGCTGGTCCGGGTGCACCTCGCCGAGGGCAACGCGGCCGAGGCCCTCCGGGCGTACCGGTTGTTCGCCCACCTGCTCGGCCAGGAGCTCGGCGTCGCGCCGTCCGAGCAGATGACCCGGCTGGTCCGGGGCCTGCCGGCCGACCGGCCGTGCCGCGTGGCGTGACCGCGGTCCCCCGGGACCCGACGGCGCCGGTGGCTCGGGAGGCGACCCGGCGCCAGGGGACGACGACCCTGGCCGCTGGGAGCACGCGGTCGGATGATCCTCGCGGCTCCCGTCGGCTCCGATGCCGACGCCCGCGTCCGACGGGAGGGACGACGTGAGGGGCTACGTGCTGGTCGCCGCCGTGGTCGCGGGCAGCGCCCTCCTCCTGTTCGCACTGGGGGAGTGGACCGAGTGGCCACTGCTGACCGATCCCTCGCCGGGGATGGACGGCGCCGGCGTCGCTGCGGCCCTCCTCGGGGTGGGGCTGCTGACCGCGGACGTGGTCCTGCCGGTGCCGTCGAGCGCGGTGATGGTGGGGCACGGAGCGCTGTTCGGCGTCGTGCCCGGCGCTGCGCTGTCCCTGGTCGGCGGGGTCTCGGCCACCGTGGTCGGCTTCGCGGTGGGACGTCGCGGTCGGGGCGTCCTCGAGCGCGGGACGACGCCCGCCCAGCGGGTCCGCGCCGATCGGCTGCTCACGCGCTGGGGACCGTGGGCCGTCGTCGTCAGCAGAGCCGTCCCCGTGCTGGCGGAGACGGTGGCGGTCCTCGCGGGGACCTCGTCGATGCGCTGGCCGGTCCTGGTCCTGGCCGGCGCGGCAGGGACCGCCCTCCCGGCGTGCCTGTACGCAGCCGCGGGGGCCGGCGCGGGCGCCGCGGCGGGTACGGCGCTCGCGGTCGGCCTCGGGCTGGCTCTCGCAGCGGCGCTGGTCGCCGCCGGCGGCCGACCCGCCCGGTCGACCCCGCCCGCGCGCCGCCCGGAGGTCCGATGACCACGCGCACCGGTGTCCAGCCATCGCCCGCGGAGGCGCCGTCGTGATCGACACCCGCGAGGAGCTCACGGTGGCGCTGCACGAGGCCGCCGAGCTCGAGCACGGCCTCATGATCCAGTACCTGTTCCCGGCGTTCTCGATGAAGAAGAGGCTGGACGAGGGGCTGACCGCGCCCCAGCAGCGGGCCACCCGGTCGTGGGCGGGCACCATCCTCCGGGTCGCCGTCGAGGAGATGGGTCACCTGGGCACGGTGTGCAACCTGCTCGCCGCCATCGGCGAGGGCCCGCACTTCGACCGCCCGAACTTCCCGCAGCCCTCGGGGTACTACCCGTTCGACTTCGCCCTGGTCCCCTTCTCCGACGAGGCGCTCTACCGGATGCTGGTCTTCGAGCTGCCGCAGGGGGAACCACTGCCACCTCCGCCCCACGTGCCGGGAGCGGACCGCCCCGCCCTCAGGCCCGAGGCGTTCGCGGCGGCGCCGGAGCCGTTGGTCTACGAGTACGTCGGGGAGCTGTACCGGCAGATCGCCGAGGGCTTCGCGCGGATCGACGAGCGGGAGCTGTTCATCGGTCCCCGTGCTGCCCAGGTGGACGACGCGTGGTCGACCGGCCTGGACATGCGGCAGGTCGTCGACCGGGCCTCGGCGCTGGCCGCCATCGACGACATCGTCGTGGACGGGGAGGGGACGCCCACCGGCCGGAGCGACTCCCACCACGGGCGGTTCTCCCGGATCCGGCAGGAGTACGCCGACAGCGGCTTCTTCGCTGCGGCGCGTCCCGTCGTCGTCAACCCCCGGACGCGACGCCAGCGGGATGCCCCCTCCGGTGCGACCCTGATCGGCGACGAGGCCACCCGCCGCGTCGCGGAGCTGTTCAACGGCGCCTACGGGGCGGTGCTGCTGATGCTCGAGCAGTTCTTCGGCACGACGTCGGCGACCCCGGAGCAGCGCGCCGTCCTGCGGGCGTCGACGAGCCGGATGATGAGCGTGGCGATCCGGCCGCTCGGCGAGGTGCTCACCGAGCTGCCCGCCTTCGGGCCCGGGGACCCCGCGACCGCCGGCGCCCCGTTCGAGATCTACGACCGGGAGTCGGTGTCGCCCTTCCCGTCCGCCCGGTGGACGATCCTGCTCGAACGCCTGCAGGCGGTCGTCGACGACGCCCGGTGCCTGGGCGAGGTCGCCCCCAGGGTCGCCGCGATCGGGGACACGGTCCGGTACGTCCGTCGCGGCCTCGCGGAGGTGGCCGGGTGATCGACCTCACCTTCCGCGGCTGGTTCCAGTGCCGGCTGGCCACCGACCCCGATCCCTACGACGAGCCGCGCGGGGTCTCCGGCTACGTGCACGCCTACGCCGGCGAGCCGGACCTCGACCGGGTCCTGCGGATGCGCACGCCCCCCTTCGTCCGGGCGTACGGGCCCTCCGTGGGTGTGACCGTCGACCAGGTCTGGGCGGACGGCCGACGGCAGCCCGCCCACCCGCTGGAGGGAGCGGTCGTCGACCTGCTCGACGAGCCGCGGTTCGAGGGACGCAACGGAGCGATCGCCGACGACGGCTTCGAGCCGGTCTGGCCCTTCGCCCTGCAGGTCACGCAGGGGCCGTTCGCGCTCACCCGCCGCGCCGTGCCCGCGGAGCCCGACGACCCCTTCGCGGGCCTGTTCGGCAGCGGCCCGGAGCGGGCCCCGCTCGAGATCCGGGAGGCGACCGGGATCGGGGACCTGGCGAGCCTGTGGCGGGACAGGGTGTCCCGGCTGCGCACCGACGTCGGGACGGCGGCGGAGCCGGAGCGGACGGGCATCCAGGAACGCCTCGAGTTCCTCGAGCGCAACCTCGCGGCCCCGGGGGGAGGCGCGTCCCGGTTCTTCGGCGCGCGGGTCAGGTACGGCGTCGCGCTCACCTCCCCGCCCGTCCTCGAGGACCCCGACGGGTGGCTCGCCCCGTCGGTCGACCCCACGAGCTCCTGGTCGGTGGAGTTCTGGCTCGGTGGCTGGGACGCCGACGTGCTGTGCGGCTTCTGCCGTGGGCAGCTGCGGCTGCCCACGGTGCAGGACGGTGCCGGCCACGGGGCCGGTGCGTCGCTGCGGGTCACCGACCGTCGCCCGTGAGCGGGACCCGCTACCGGCTCGGGTCGCGACCACCGCCCCCTCGACAGCGCTGTCACCGTGACACCGGCGTGACGAGCTGGTGACGCGGCGCCAGCACACTCGTCCCGGTCTGTGCGAGGAGGCCAGGATGGCAGTCGCTCCCGGTCCAGCCGGCCGGCCACCACCGGCGCACGACGGGCACGGGGGCCACATGAGCCTCATGGTGGCGACCGCGCCGGAGTCGTTCAGCGCGCAGTCCGAGCCACTGGCGCCGACCGGGTGGACGGCGACGGCCGGCGACGCGTCCCCCGGTCATCCGGTGGGCAACGTCCTCGACGGCGACCCGGGCACGATGTGGCACTCCCGGTACGAGGGCACGCCCGCGCCGCTGCCGCACACCGTCACCATCGACATGACCGCACCGCGGGACGTCTCCGGCCTGCGGTACCTGCCGCGCCAGGACGGCACCCCGAACGGCCGCATCGGCCGGTTCAGCGTCTCCACCAGCCTCGACGGCGTGGCCTACACCCTCGTGTCGACCGGGACGTGGGCGGACACGGCAGCCGAGAAGGCCGTCGCCTTCCCGCCGCACTCGGCCCGGTACGTCCGCCTGACGGCGCACACCGAGGCCGGCGGTCGCGGGCCGTGGACCTCGGCCGCGGGGATCGTCGTGCTCCGCGGCCAGGTCGCCCCGCCGGAGCTGCCGCGGGTGGGCTGGACCGCGACGGCCGGTGACGCCTCACCCGGGTCCCCGGCGGCCAACGTGCTGGACGGGGACGCCGCCACGATGTGGCACTCCCGGTTCGAGGGCACGCCGGCGCCGCTGCCGCACTCGATCACCATCGACATGCAGTCGGTCCAGGACATCGCGGGGCTGCGCTGCCTGCCGCGCCAGGACGGCGACCGGAACGGCACCATCGGGCGGTACTCGGTGACCGTCAGCCGGGACGGTGCGACCTTCAGCGCCCCCGTCGCCACTGGTACGTGGGCCGACAGCGCCCTGGAGAAGACCGTCCTGTTCCCCGCCGTGTCCGCCCGGTACGTCCGGCTGACCGCCGGCACCGAGGCCGGCGGCCGCGGTCCCTGGTCGTCGGCGGCGGAGATCACCGTGCTCGGCGCGGTCCCGCCTCCGGTCCTGCCGCGGGCCGGCTGGTCGGCCTCGGCCAGCGACGCCAGCGCCGCGCACCCGGCAGGGAACGTGCTGGACGGGGACCCCGGCTCCTTCTGGCACTCCCGGTTCGAGGGCACGCCGGTGCCGCTCCCGCACACCGTGACCGTCGACATGACGGCACGCCGGGACGTCTCCGGGCTGCGGTACCTGCCGCGCCAGGACGGCACCCCGAACGGGAACATCGGCGAGTACGCGGTCACGGTCAGCACGGACGGCGCGACCTTCTCGGCACCGGTCGCCACCGGCACGTTCGCCGACTCGGCCACCATGAAGCCGGTGCGGTTCCCCGCGGTCCCGGCGCGGCACGTCCGCCTGACCGCGCTGACCGAGGCCGGCGACCGCGGTCCCTGGTCGTCGGCAGCCGAACTCCAGGTCCTCGGCGTGGACCGGCGGGCCACCTACGCCGGCAGGTGGGGCCCGACCATCTCCTTCCCGATCGTCCCCGTGTCCGCCGTCGTCCTGCCCAACTCCAAGCTGCTCACCTTCTCCGCGTACGCGCCGATGGCCTTCGACATGACCAGCACGGTCACCCAGGTCGCCGTCTACGACCTGGTGACCGGCGAGGTCGGCCCGTCCGCGCACATCGACGTCGGCCACCAGATGTTCTGCACCGGCCTGACGCTGCTCCCCGACGGGAGGGTCCTCGTCAACGGCGGCAGCAGCGACGCCGCCACCACGATCTACGACCCGTTCGCCGACACCTGGACGCGCGGCCCGAAGATGACCATCCCGCGCGCCTACCAGGGCAACACCCTGCTGTCGGACGGCCGGGTCTTCACCATCGGCGGGTCCTGGCACGACCGCGCCGGTTCCAAGCACGCGGAGGTCTGGAGCCCGACCGGCGCGACCGGCTCCTGGCGGCGGCTGGCCGACGTGCCCGTGGACGGCATCCTGACCGACGACCCCGACGGCGTGTACCGCGCCGACAACCACGCCTGGGTGTTCGGCGTCTCGAACGGCGACGTCTTCCACGCCGGTCCGAGCCGGCGGATGAACTGGATCACCACCGGCGGGAGCGGCTCCATCCGCAGCGCCGGGACCCGGGCCGATGCGCCGGACATGATGAACGGCAACGCGGTCATGTACGACGTCGGCAGGATCCTGGCCGTCGGCGGAGCGCCGGGATACGACGACAGCGCCGCGACCAGCCGGGCGTACACCATCGACATCACCGGCGGCCCCTCCGCACCGGTGAGGACGGCGCGGGTCCCGGACATGGCCTACCCGCGCTCGTTCATCAACAGCGTCGTGCTGCCGGACGGCTCGGTCGTCGTCCTCGGTGGGCAGGCACACGCCAAGGCGTTCACCGACACCGGCGCCGCCCGCGCGCCGGAGCTCTGGGACCCCGCGACCGGCGGGTTCTCGATCCTGGCGCCGGAAGCGGTGCCGCGGACCTACCACAGCGTCGCCGTGCTCCTGCCGGACGGGCGGGTGTTCTCGGGCGGCGGCGGCCTCTGCGGCACCTGCACCACCAACCACCCCGACGGCCAGGTCCTGACGCCGCCCTACCTCCTCGACGAGGACGGCTCCGAGCGGGCCCGCCCGGTGATCGTGACCGCGCCGGCGAGTGCCGGTCACGGCTCCACCATCACGGTGCGGACCAGCGGTTCGACACCGCGGTTCTCCCTCGTCCGCACCTCCGCCGTCACCCACTCGGTGAACACCGACCAGCGCCGCGTCCCGCTCGCCGCGTCCACCACCGACGGGGTCACCTACACGATGCGGATACCCGGTGACCGCGGGGTCGTCCTGCCCGGCTACCACCTGCTCTTCGCCATGACGGCCGACGGCACCCCCAGCGTCGCCAGGTTCATCCACATCGCCTGAACCGGGACCGGCTCCTCGGCGACAGCACCGTGTCAACGGGCGGTGGGCACGGCCGCGGTCAGGTCATGTCGACGGCGATCTTCAGCTGCCCCGGCCGGGGAGCGATGGCGGCGCTGAAGGCGGCCTCCACCTCGGCGACGGGGTGGACGTGGGTGACGAAGCAGTCCTGCAGACCGGGGTGCGACGCCAGGTGGGTGCCGGCGTCGGCCAGCACCCGGCGCCGCTCCCAGGTGACCCCTGAGCGCAGGGTCAGGTTCTTGCGCAGGAGGCTCATCATGTCCATCGGATAGACCGGGTCGTCCGGGACGCCGAAGTAGTAGACCTGGCCGCCGGGTGCCACGGCGTCCAGTGCCGGCTGCAGCGTCGAGATCTGGTGGCCCACCGCCTCCACGACCACCGACGGACGATCGGCCTCGGACAGGGAGCCCGCCCACCGCTCGGCGCGGGCGGTGACGACCTCGTCGACGCCGAAGACGGACGCGACGTCGGAGCGGTCGACCGGGTCCACGCCGGTCACCCGGCGCGCGCCGCGGGCCTTCAGGACCTGGCTGAACAGCAGGCCGATCGGGCCCTGTCCGATCACCGCGACCGACTGCCCCGAGACGTCGCCGAGTTGCTCGACGGCGTAGAGCACGCAGGCCAGGGGTTGCAGCATGACCGCGGTGGTGGGCGGCAGGCCGGTGTCGTACCCGGCCACGCCGTCGCCGTCGGTGACCACGAGCTCGGCGATGCCGTCGAACATGGACGCCCAGCCCACGACGAGGTCGCCGGGGGAGTGGTCGGGATGCCGGCTGGCGACGACCTCGCCGACGATCTCGTGCATGGGGAAGCCCGGCGCCCGGGTGGCGCCCCAGCCGTCCTCGGCGGCGGGGTGCGGCCACACGGCACCGCGGAAGTTGGGCAGGTCACTGCCGCAGATCCCACCGGCCCGGGTGGCCAGCAGGACGTGTCCGGGCGCCAGGGCGGAAGGGTCCGGGGCCGCGACCTCGACCTGCTCGAAGCGGAAGGGACCGCTGAGCGTCTGTGCCCACATGGCTGGTCTCCGTCCTGCCGGGCCTGCCGGTACCGGGTGCTGCCGGGGTCGGTCGGGTCGATGGCAGCCCGGGGAACGGCATCGCCGGGCTCCGTCCCTCAGCCTGGCAGCATCGCCGGGGTCGAGCGCCGCGGCCAGTCGGAGGTGTCGGACCCGGTTCGGCGGTGACCTCTCCAGCGGGAGGACCGCACCCGGTCAGCCGGGGAACGACTCGGGGCCGAAGCGGCCGGACGCCACGAAGAGCGCCAGGGCGAGGTAGGTCAGGTCCACCAGCACGTGCGCGGACTCCCGGCGGCGGAGGGTCACGATCACCGCGCCCACCATGATCGTCGCCAGACCGACAGCGGCCAGCGGCACGAGGACCGGCGCGATGCCGAGCAGGGCGGGCAGGACCAGGCCGACGGCGCCCAGGACCTCGACCACTCCCAGGGCCTTGACGAAGCCGGCGCTGAACTCCATGACCCATCCACCGCCAGGAGCCGCGGCCAGCCGCTCCCGGGACATGGCCACCTTGGCGGAGCCGGCGAAGAGGAACACGGCGGACAGGAGTCCGGCGGCGATCCACAGAGCGAGGTCCATGGGGTCTCTCCTCGCACTCTCGATCCCCGCTGAGGGCGGGGTGCGGAGCAGGTGAGGTCCTCCGAGCAGCTGGAGGGCCGCGCCCGACGTGGTCGGCAGCGTTCGCCGGGCCCGCCGGGGACGGCAGCCGCCACCGACTCGGCACCCACCCGTTCCGTTCGGGGTCAGTCGGTGTGCCGACGAGCCCGGTTCACCTCGCGGTTGACGGCCCAGGCGTCCGCCACCGGGCCCAGGTGTCCGAGCTTGTCGGGGTTGACCAGCGAGTGGATCGTCTGGATCCGCCCGTCGAGGACGTCCAGCGTCCAGGTGAAGACGACCTTGCCGTCCCGATCGCGGAAGATCGCGCCCGGCTGTCCGTTGATCTCGTGCGGCTCGAACGTCACCTCGACCCGGGCCATCGGAGCCACGATCGCGGCGAGCAGTCGTGCCACGTTCGCGGCGCCGACGACGGCCCTGGCCAGCTGCGGGGCCTTCCCTCCGCCGTCCCCGACCAGCTGGACGTCGGCGGCGAGCAGCTCCTGCAGACCGTCGACGTCCCCTTCCCGGAAGGCGTCGAGGAACCGCTGGGCGAGCTCCTCCCGTGCCCTCCGGTCGGCCTCGAACCGGGGGCGCCCGGCGTCCATGTGGCGGCGCGCCCGCACCGCGAGCTGCCGGCACGCCGCCTCCGACCTCCCCACTGCCGACGCGACCTCGGGGAAGCCGAACCCGAACACCTCCCGCAGCACGAAGACCGCGCGTTCGAGCGGGCTGAGCCGCTCGAGGAGCAGCAGGGCCGCCATCGACACCGAGTCGGCCAGCTCCGCCGCGCGCGCCGGGTCCTCGTAGGGGTCCTCCAGCAGGGGTTCGGGGAGCCAGTGCCCGACGTACTCCTCCCGCCGCACGCGGGCCGAGCGCAGCACGTCGATCGAGATCCGGGTGACGACGGCGGAGAGGAAGGCCCTGGTCGACGTCGGTCGTGTCGGGGAGGACTCGAAGCGCAGCCAGGTCTCCTGGACGGCGTCCTCGGCCTCGCTGACGCTGCCGAGGATCCGGTAGGCGATCGCGAACAGCAGCGACCGCAGCTCCTCGAACTCCTCGGCCCGGGTCACGCCAACCCCTTCGCGAAGCCCTGCCGCCACGACGGGTAGCGCAGCTCCCAGCCGAGTTCCCGCTTGGCCTTGGCGTTGGAGAAGCCGCGCCCCTCGGTCATCATCACCACCGCCACGTCCCCGGCCAGCAGCCTGGCCAGCCAGGTGGGGATCCGCACCGGCGGCTTCGCACCCGTGCACGCGGCCAGGTGGGGGAGCCACTCGCTGGCCGGCGCCGGGTCGTCGTCGACGACGTTGAACACGCCCGTCGCGGTCTGCTCCACGGCCAGGACGGTGGCGCTCGCCGCGTCGTCGAGGTGCACCCACGAGCTGTGGCCCGTGCCGCGTCCGACGAGCGGGAACTGCCGCCTCCGCACGAGCGCGACGACGTCGTCGGTGGCGCCCGGCCCGTAGAACCCGCCGTACCGCAGCACGGCGCCACCTGCCTCGACGACCGCGTCCTCTACGTGGCGCATCGCCGCCATCCCCTCCCGCATGCTCGGCGGGCCCGGGTCCAGGGGGTCCTCCTCCGTCTTCACCCAGCCGCCCTCGCGGATGCCGTTCCAACTGGCGTGGCCCTGGGCGACGACGTGCGGAACGCCGGTGGCCTGAGCCGCGGCCAGCAGGTGGTCGGTCCCCTCGGTGCGCAGCCGGCTGGTGGTGGCGAAGAACCGGTCCATGTGCCTCATGTCGGGCCTGCCGGCGTGGGCGGGGCTGAGCGCGGTCATCTGGTGCACGATCACGTCCGGCCGGGCGGCCGCAACTGCTCCACCCACCGACACCGCGTCCAGCCCGTCCATCACGACACCATCGGCGCCCAGCTGCTCCAGCAGACGCACCTTGCCCGGGTCCGTCGTCGTAGCGGTCACCAGGTGGCCCCGGGCCGCGAGCAGCGGCACCAGCCGCCGCCCGATGACCCCGGTGCCACCGGCCACGAACACCCGCATGACCTCACCATCCTGATCGCAGGTTCGGGTTCTCACCCCAGTGACGAGACAGCCCCACCACCTGTGACACCGAGGTACCGGCGCACGGGGGCCGACCGTCCTCGACCCGGTCGGCCGCCCGGGCCCGTGCCTCCTGGACGAGGCGCTGGTGGCCGTCCCGGACACCTCCCGGTGCGCCGCTCCCGGCTCAACACCGTCTCGGAACTGCCGTTGTCAGGACTGTCACCCGCGGCGTCGGCGCGGCGGGGTGCACGGGACGGGGGCACGGGAGCCGTGAGGGTGACCACGAACGTGGCCGCGCTCACCGCTGCGCGGGTGCTGTCGCACACCAACGACTCCCTCACGACGGCCGTCCGTCGGCTCGCCACGGGGCAGCGGGTCACCAGCGCCGCCGACGACGCGGCCGGCCTGAGCATCTCCGAGGGGTTGCGGGCCGAGTCCCGCGGCATGAGGCAGGCGGTCCGCAACGCCCAGGACGGCATCAACGTGGTGCGGACCGCGGAGGGCGCCCTCGGCGAGGTCTCCGCCCTGCTGCAGCGCATGCGGGCGCTGGCGGTGCAGGCGGCCAACACCGGTGCCATGGGCGAGGAGGCGACCCGGGCCGTCGGTGCGGAGTTCGACCAGCTCAAGGAGGAGGTCGACCGCATCGCGCGCACCACGACGTCCAACGGGGCGGTCCTCCTCGACGGCAGCTACGACCGGCTCCTGCAGGTCGGTCCCGCTGCGGGCGACACCATGCGGATCGCCTTCGGGTCCCTCGGCGAGGGGATGGGCGCCACCGACCTGGGGCTGTCCACGGTCCACGTCACCCGGTACCGGGACGCGGCGACCCTCGAGGAGGGGGTCGGCTGGGTGGGCGTCCGGTCCTCGCAGGTCCCGGCGGCCTCCGACGAGGAGGGCGGGCCGGCGGCCGGCACGCTCACGCTGGTCGGCGAGTACGCCACGGGCGGGTATGCGGCCGACTTCCGCGCGCTCGTGGGCTGGGTGCGCTACGGCGGGCAGTCCCTCGACCTCTCCGCGGTCGACTACACCGGTGCCGAGACGGCGCAGGAACACCTCGACGTGCTCAACGCGGCGGCGCAGGCGGCGCTCGGCCCGACGTTCGCGTTCACCGCCACGCCGACCGGGCTGAGGACCACCGGGGCAGCGCCCGGCCCCGGCTCGACCGCCGAGGACGCGGCCACCCTCAGCCCCCGGTACCTCGTGAGGGGCGGGATGGACGAGGTCGTCCGGACCGTCGTCGAGGCCATCGGGCGCGTGTCCGAGGTGCGGGGCGAGCTCGGCGCCTACGAGAACCGGCTGGAGCACACGATCCGACGGCTGGGCGTGGCGATCGACGACACGACGGCCGCCGAGTCGCGCATCCGTGATGCGGACGTGGCTGCGGAGATGAGCTCGCTGAGCCGCGACCGGATCCTCGCCCAGGCCGGGACGGCGGTGCTGGCGCAGGCCACCAGGACCGCGGAGCACGTCCTCCGGCTCCTGGGCTGACCCCGCGGCGGCGTGGGCCTCCGGCCGTCCACTCCGGCAGTGGGGCGGTGGGCACGGCCCGGCTGACCGGGCGTGCCCCGAGCGGTCGATCAGACGTCGACTGTCGCCTCGGCCTCGATGAGCTCGACGCGGTCGCCGATCCCGACCGGTCCCGGCTCCTCGACGGTGGCGTACACGCCGAAGACGACCGCCCCGTTGTCGGGCAGGTGGGCGACCGGCGTGGTGAGGTCGGTGGCCAGCTCGCCGCGGTGGCGCGCGATGGCCTTGAGGGTGCTGAAGTCCACCACCCCGCTGTCGGGGTCCTCGTTGGTGACCACGCAGCGGGGGACCGGGCCGACCACCTGGACCGTGGCGCCGCCCAGCCGGACGCGCCGGCCCACCCAGGTGTCCTCCTCGTGCACCCCGCACCCGTCCACCTCGACCAGCATCCGGAAGCGCCTGTGGTCCAGCCGCTCGCCACCGGGCGTGACGCTGCGCAGGTGCTCGATGGTGGCCGAGGAGATCAGCGTCACCGGGTGCACGTCGACCGCGTCGCCGGGGGTGTCGGCGGCCACCAGGTGGACCGGCTCGCCGACGAACTCGGTGAGGGCAGCCGACCACGGACCTCCCACCAGACGACCGGCCACGGCGCGCCCGTAGAAGTCGGTGACGACCGGTTCGCCCGGCTCGGGGAGCACCCCCTGCACCGGGTCGCGACCGGGGACCTGCAGGGACAGGTGTCGCCGCTGACCGTCGTACTCCGCGGTGACCCGGACCAACGGCCCGTGCTGCTTGCCGTTGAACAGTCGGCGGCGGGCGTCGACGAGGTGGAACCGCCGGTTGTCCTCGACGCCGTTCCGGGTGAGCGCCAGGCTCGTCGGGTGGTGGAGGGCGGTGCCCTTGACGGGGGTCGTCGACAAGCGCGAGACGACGGGCATGGGTCTCCCATCCGTTCAGCCGTAGGAGGGTCGAGCGTAGGAGCAGGGGGCCGCGCCCCCCGTCGCCCCCGTCGTCCAGGCAGCACACCCAGCCCTGCTCGCCGCGACTGCGCCGGTCGTTCCGGCGCCGGTAGACAGCAGCCCGGAGGCCTGGTCGAGACCGTCGGCCGCGGTGGCGGTGGTCGACCGCCCGGCGCCGAGCTCACGAGAACGCGGAGCCGCTGGTCAGGTGTCCGGATGGCCGACCTGGGGCCGCCTCTCGTGGCGCGTGCGGAAGGGGGCTGCGGCAGGCATCAGCGCGGGGCCACCCGGAAGACCGGCCAGCCGATCTCGGTCCGCCAGGCGGACGGGTCCGCCGTGTCGCGCGGGCCGACGAGGTAGGTCTCCCGCACCGGTCCGGCCACCGCCAGCGCGTTGGCCACGACCCAGGCGCCCAGCTCGCCGTAGGTGACGTCGATGTCGTCGTGCTCGCCGACGTGGGTCACGACGGCCAGCTCGACGGCCGGCAGGACCACGGGGTGGACCCGGCCGCTGCGGGGTGGCTCGGCCGTCGGTCGGTACACGAGCAGGTGCCCGTGGCCGGTCTCGAACAGCGCGTTGTCGTAGAGCCCTCCGGGCGGGCCGGTCGGTTCCTCGACGACCGCGTCCAACTCCGCCACGGCCCCCGCGTACCACGCGAGGACGTCGTCGTGCGCGACGTCGTCCTCGACCGCAGCCACCGGCGTCGCCGGGACCGCGCGCAGCTCGACCTCCAGCGGAGCCGGTTCCGGTCGCAGCAGCCGGCGCAGCGACACCACCGCGGCACGGGTGCGGTCCAGCTCCGCCTCGAGCCGCTGCAGGTGGTCGGCCACGAGCGCGGCACGGGCGCGCGGATCGGGGGAGCGCAGGATGCGCTGCACGTCGGGCAGCGGCACGTCGAGTTCGCGCAGGCGGTGGATGACCTGCGCGGTCGGGATCTGGTCGGCGCCGTAGTACCGGTAGCCGGTGGCGTCGTCCACGGTCGCCGGCTCGAGCAGGCCCGCGTCGTGGTAGCGGCGCAGCGTCCGCACGCTCAGGTGGGTCAGCCGGGAGAACTCGCCGATGGCCAGCACCCGTCCACGGTGCACCCTCCCCCCGGGGGAGGGTCCAGCGCTTGACCCTCCCGCGCCCGGAGGCCGCACCGTCGGGGCATGACCACGCCGACCAGCACCCGACCCCACCAACTGCCCGCCGTGATCCGTGGGTACCTCGCCGCCCACGTGGCCCGCGACGCCGACGCCGCGCTCCGCGCCTTCACGCCGACCGCGGTGGTCGTCGACGACGGCACGGCCCACCGCGGGACCGAGGAGGTCCACGGCTTCCTGTCCCGGGCCGGGGTCGAGTTCAGCTACACGACCACGCTCGTCGCGGCCGAGCGCATCGACGACGCGCACTGGGTGGCCGTCAACCGCCTGGAGGGCGACTTCCCCGGTGGCGTCGTCGACCTCCGCTACCGGTTCGCGTTGGACGGCGATCTCATCGCCGAGCTGGTCATCGCGCCGTGACGACCGGTCCCCGGCAGTCACGTCTCGGCGCTCGGCAGGCTGTGCCAGGTGTCGTAGGCGACGGCGGCTGCACCCTCGACGTCCCCGGCGGCGCAGAGCCGGATGAGCTCGTCGTGCCGGGTGATCGATGCCCGGCCGCAGCGGGAGCCGAACCGCAACCGCTCCGCGCGGCGCACCGTGGGCGTGAACTGCTCGAGCACCGTCTCGAGGGCGCGGTTGCCCGCGATGCGCACACGAGGACGCCGTGCAGCTCGTCGTCGGCGCGGAGCGCCGACTCGACGTCGCCGGACCCGACGGCGGTGGCGAACCGCCGGTTGGCCTCGCGCAGGGCGGCGACGTCGGTCTCCGTGGGGACGGGGACTGCTCCGCGTACCGCCACCTCGTGCATCGCCGCGACGACGTCGCGGGCGTCCCTGACCTCACGGACGTCGAGGGGGCTGACGGGGGCGCGCACGCGGTGTGCGACGACCCGGGCGACGCGGGGTCGCCCACCGACCGAGAGGGAGAAGCGATGACCAGCACCACGCTCGAGACCCCCACCGGCGCCGAGCCCACGGTGGTGCTCGTGCACGGGGCCTTCGCCGACGCATCGAGCTGGAACGGCGTGATCGCCCAGCTCCGGCGGGACGGCCATCCGGTGATCGGGGTGGCCAACCCGCTCCGCGGCCTGCACGGCGACGCCGAGTTCCTGCGCGACGTCCTGGACGGCGTGGACGGGCCGATCGTCCTCGCCGGCCACTCCTACGGCGGCAGCGTGATGAGCGAGGCCGCCGACGGGCACCCGCGGGTGCGGGCGCTGGTGTACGTCGCCAGCTTCCTGCTCGACGAGGGGGAGAGCACCGGCGAGCTGGCCGGGAGGTACCCCGGCAACGAGCTCGGGTCGGCCCTGCGCCCGGTGCCCGTCCACGGTCCCGACGGCCAGACCGTCGATGACCTCTACATCGCGCAGGAGCAGTTCCGGTCGGTCTTCGCCGCGGACGTGCCCGCGGACGTCGCCGAGCTGATGGCCGTCACGCAGCGGCCGATCATCGGCGACGCGCTGGCGGACGAGGCGACGAAGGCGGCCTGGAAGAGCATCCCGTCCTGGACGCTCGTCACGCTCCGCGACCTGGCCGTCCCGGCGGCGGCCCAGCGCTTCATGGCCGAGCGCGCGCACTCGCACACCGTCGAGGTCGACGCATCCCACGCCGTGACCGTCTCCCGGCCCGGGGCCGTCGCGCGGCTGATCGACGAGGCCGCGCGCGCAACGGCCGCCTGACGGCACGGCAACCGTCGTCGAGCCCGCTCCGCCGTCCGAGTCGACACGGCAGAGCGGGCCCGGTACGGATCGGGAGCTCCGGTGCAGACCTTCGACCTGATCGGCGTCCTCGTCTTCGCGGTCTCCCGGGTCACCGATCGGGGATCGGCATCTGGGGGTGGTCACGCGCTCGGCGGCGTCCGGGTGGCCGGCAGCGCCGCCGACGTGACGGCGCAGGTCATGGCCTCGGCGGCGTGGTGGATGGCCGCCACCCGCATCCCTCCCTCCCGCGCCAACCGGCGCGGACGTGGGGGCATCCCCGGTCGCCGCAGGAACGGTTTCCCGGCACTCGTGGTCACGACCGGTGACGACATCGCCGCTGGGTGCCCGCTCGGTCCACGGATGCGGCAGGAGCAGGCGTGGGCGACTTCCCTCACCTCACGCGGCGGAGGAGTCTTCTCGGTGCAACTCCTGGCCGAGCCCCGCTCGGGGACGCGGGGCTAAGCCGTTCCGGCATCTCCGCCGGTCACCATCGCCGGCAGGAGAGTCGACCGTCAGGAGGACCTCATGCCTCGAGCGCTTGCCACCCCCTCCTGTCCGCGTGTGCGATCACTCTCGTCGTGGGCTGCGGAGGCGCTGGGACACAGGGCGAGGACTCAGCGGCAGGCGCTGAGGAACCCCGGACCAGCACCGACGAGCTCACCGCGACGCTGGTCGACCCCGAGGGCACGGAGGTCGGGACCGTGAACGTGTCGGAGGCGGAGGGAGGCACCCGGGTGTCCGTACAGGTCACCGGCCTCCCACCCGGCTTCCACGGGTTCCACCTGCACGCCATCGGGGTGTGTGAGCCGGACAGCGCGAGCCCGTCGGACCCGTCGATGACGGGGGACTTCCTCTCGGCAGGAGGCCACATCGGTGCGGGGGAGTCCGACCACGGCGACCACCCGGGCGACCTCCCCGCCTTGTACGTCACCGGGTCGGGCGCCGGATCACTCACGGCCGTCACCGATGCCCTGACCCTCGCCGACCTCACCGACGACGACGGCACCGCGGCCATGGTGCACGCCCTCCGCGACAACTACGCGAACATCCCTGAGCGTTACGCGCCCGAGGGGCCGGACGAGATGACCCGGAACACCGGCGATGCGGGCGGCCGCATCGCGTGCGCCCCGGTCGGAGGCTGACGTCCCTCGGCCGACGTGTCGGCAGGCGGGTGGCCGTGGCCTCGGCGTCGTGCCTCGACCCCCGCCGGCCCGTCGGTGACCATGCTGCCGAGGCGGCAGTCGGCCGTGGTGCCCTCGTCCGCGCGGGCCTGGGGCGAGGGGATCCCAGCGGGCGCTCGGCAGGGCGTGGTCATCGCCGTACCGGCTCGCGGAGTGACGACGGCCGGCGCAGTCGGTCCTACTGCCGTATGGAGGCGGTCACCCGGTGGAACGTCGGCAGCCAGGCGTGGTCCACGTGAGCGGGGGCGAAGAACACGAGGAGAACCGGGGTGGGTCCCTCGATCAAGTACAGGTGGAGGTGCAGCACCTCGCCCGGGGTCAGTTGCAGACTCCCGTCGAAGGTGCTGGTGTCGCGGCCGACCACCTCGGTCTGGTCACCGGGCGGGGAGATCGTGCTGAAGGGCAGGGACGCCTGGATCTGCTCCCGCTGCTGCACGGGGTCTCTCGCGTTGAGCAGGGGCCTCTCCGCGATGTACAGGCCGACCGCCGACCGGGGTTCCCGCTGAGCCGCGCTGGCCGCCTCCTGCCGTGCGCCCGCCTCGCCGAGGAAGATCCCGGACCAGTCGACCGGGGCCAGCACTGCCTGACCCTCGATGCCCGGCCGGCGCCATGTCTCCCAGTCGCGCGGAACGTCCGCCGAGTACCCGCCGACCCCCAGTTGCCGCGTGACCCGGTCGGACGCGCCTTCCCACGGTCGCCAGAGCACGAGGAGCACCACGACCGCCGCCAGCACGACGGCCCCGACGACGACCCACAGGGGGCGACGGCGTCGCTGTCGCGTGGACGTCCTGGACTCTCCGGACGGCTCCGCAGAGGGGGCGGACGGCGTGTTGACCGGAGCAGTGTCGTCACCACGAGGAGTCGAGGCCTCCGGGCGGGGGGCTCTCCTCTTGGCGAACGGGTACACCTCCGCCGACGAACCCTCGTCGGCGCTCACGGCGGCCTCGTCCGCGACCGGTCGCGGCACGACGTCTGCCGCTGCGGCGGCGGCGTCGTCGAGAGCGCAGCGACGTCCGTGTGCGCGCACGGGACGCCGAGTCCTCGTTCCCGGACGAGCAGTGGCTCAGCGGTCAGCATCTCGCTGGCCGGCGGATGGGCTCCCTGCCCTGGGCGCCGCTCCATCCGTCGCGCTCGGAGTCCCCACGACAGCGGGGTCGGTGTCGCCGGCGCTGTGGGTCCCTGGGGGAGGTGCGGGTCTGCCGTCCGAGCCGGCAGGGGGGCGACGTCGTCCGATGAGCAGCCCCGTGACCAGGGCCCCGAGCACGAGCAGCGCCACCACGCCCCACATCCACCATGCGATGCCCCCGTCGCCAGGCACGGGGTTGCTGGCGGCCTCCTCCTGGGCGGCGGCGCGGTCCTGGGCGAGCGTGAGGTAGTCGCGGGCGAGGGCTGAGTCGAAGTAGGTCGTCGCCGTCTGCAGCCGCTCGGCAGCGACCGCGTACTCCTCCCGGTTGAGCTGCGCGAGCCCCTCCGCGAACGCGATGTCGAAACCGGATCGCGCAGGCGTGATGCCGGCACCGACCAGGGCGGCCTGGATGCTGGCGGCCCCGACCGCGGAGACGACGAAGGACGGGTCACAGTCGGCCAGCGCGAGCACACCCCCGGTGGCCCGGTCGATGACGGGTCCGCCGTTGAGCCCACCGGCGAGCGAGCTGGTCAGGGTCGGGCCCCCCGTCAGCCTGCTGCCGTCCAGCCGCACGGGTTCGTTGGCGGGCTGCAGGCTGCGCGTGGACGGAGCTGACTGCGACACCTCCCACTCGAGTCCGGCGACCATCGCCTCGTCGACCGGCTCCTGGGTCGGAGACAGGCCGGCGGTCGGCAGGCCTCCGGCGCCGATGCGCAGGAGCGCCACGTCGGTGGGGCCGGAGGGCTGGTTGACGAGCGTGGCCGGCACGGGGTCCTGCGAGTCCGCACTGAGCAGCACGACCTCATAGCGTTCGTGGGGGACGACGATGCAGTGCTCGACCCGTCGGTAGCAGTGCTGGAGGTGCTCGTCGATCGCGGGATCCGTCGCGTGTGTGGGGCCGGTCGTGTCGTTCCCGTCCACCAACTGCGCGCCGATCTGTTCCACGAAGAGTCGGTTGGCGGCCGGGACGGTCACCGTGTCCAGGTCCTCCCGGAGCAGCCGGTACAGCGTCGCGATCACGCCGTCCCCGGTGACCAGCACCCCGGTCGCCTCAGCTTGGGGCACCTCGTAGGTGCCTTGGTGGATCACCACGTCCCCGGTGGAGTGGTTGACGTGGGCGATCGTCACGTCGGTGACCACGTTGATGCGCACGAGCGCGGCGTGCGTGCCCACCAGGTCGGCGTCCACCGTCGCCGGCTCGTCGCCGGCCGGACCCGCCTGAGCCGCCGGCACCAGGGCGAGGAACGCCACGAGGACCGCTGCGGTGGAGCCGATGCGGCGGATGAGCGTTGTTGACATCGCTGACCCCCCAGGGGTCTCTGCCGGTCGGAGCGGACACCGCGTCGGTGACCGCAGGTTCTGCAGCGTGTCGGTACGACCTGCACCGAGGCCGGACGTCGTGCGACCTCGCCCGGTCGCCGAGCGGTGGGCCGTACGGCTCCGGACGGTGCCGCCATCTCAGCGGCAGTCCGTGAGCCATCGGGCGACCTCCTCCTGAGCCCGTTGGTACGCCTGCAGGGCGTCCCTCCCGCGCTGGCGCCAGGCGTCCGTCGGCTCGGCCTCCCGCAGTGCACGACCGAGGTCCTGGGCGTACCGCAGGGCATCGATCTCGGTCGCCGCGGCCTTGGGGCACGAGGCCGCGGGGGTGTCCGCCGGTGCCTCGACACCACTGCAGGCCAGGAGCGCACTGTTCGCTCCTTGGACGTACGCGTCGAAGACCTCAGCTGACTCGGCACCCTGCTCGAGCGTCTGCACTCCACTCGTCCCGTCGGAGGCCGTTCCACCCACTTCGGCGAGATGGCGTTCGAAGGCGCTCTGGATCTCCGTCTCGTAGAAGTCCGTGAGCAGCCTCGCGGACTCCAGCGCCGGTTCGCACTGCCGGAAGACGTCGCTCGGCAGCGGATGGAACTGCGGCGCAGCCGGCGCCGTGGTCGCGGCGGCCTCTGCCTCGGTGGTCAGCGACACCACGTCCAGCGACCCGGTCTGGACGAGCCCGTAGAAGCCCGCCATCTCCTCTCCGTACTCCGCCATCTCCTGGTACCGGCGCTCGTAGGAGTTCGCCACGCGCCCCTCGCTGTCGGCGAGGGAGTACCACGTCCCGGGGCACACGGCGGTCGGGTCGCGTCGGATCTCCGCGTCCTCGGCCTGGCCCTCCAACGTCCCCGAGGGACTGATGCACGTGGCCATGCTGGCCAGCTCGACCTCCATGAGAGGGGCCGCTTTCGCCGGGTCGTACAGCCGCATGCTCAGCACCTGCACGGTGTTGACGACGTGGGAGCCCCAGACGAGTCGATGGAGGGTGCTCAAGTCCTCGATCGGCCACTCGACCACGGTGTAGCGGTGGGGATAGGGACGGGGCGACCTCACCTGCTCGGGTGGCACCAGCTGGGGGGCCTCGGCCGAACCCCTCGGCATGGTGAGTTCCTCGTAGTACGCGTCTCGACGACCGATGTCCACTTCGACGGTGCTGTCAGGCTCCGTGGTGGCACCAGCGCCGGCGTCGTCCTGCCAACCGCCGCGCTGGACTGCTTCCTCGGCCTCCTTGTAGTCCCGGTACTCCTCGTTGCTCATGAGAGCCTGGGGGACCATCTCCGGCCCGTGACTCGGGACCCGCTCGAGGACGAGTCGCGATCCCTGGGCAACGGCCAGCCATGCCGACAGTTGCAGCTCCTCCAGGCCGGGGGACCCGCTCGGGTCCTCGTGGTCCGGGACGTGGACCAGCAGGTTGTGCTGGAACGCCTCCTCGGGCTCGAGCCATGAGCCGTCCCCGACGATGTGCCCCAGCTGGAGCGCTTGGGCCGCGCTCGGCCGGCTGGTGCGGGAGATGGGGTAGTCGTCCTCGGCCCTCGGGTCTCCGGCGCTGAACTGGCCGTACTGGTAGATGTGCGGCTGGTCGCACTCCGGGTCGGTCACTGGCGCGAGTTCCTCGAGGAAGCAGGCCACCTGCTGCCGTTCCCGGTCGACCTCGTTGATGCCGTCCATCTGGTCACGCAGGCCATGGGTGACCGTCGTGACCTGGTAGAGGGAGGCAACGATCTGGACCTTGGTGGAACTGACGTTCTTCACGGTGATCGTGCCCTCGAACATGTGCGGGTCCGACGTCTCGTCGGCGTTCTCCCCCGCCGCTCCCGGGGCCGGCCGCAGCTCGGTCGTGACGGTCAGGGCCGCCGCGGTGGTGCCCGGCTGGTACTGCTGCGTGTACCACCAGTTGACTCCACTGAAGAGCACGGTCACGGAGAGCCCGCCGGCGAACAACCGTCCGCCGATCGCCGTCCAGGTCACCTGTTCGGCGGCGTGGTCCTTGGTGCTCCGCCAGCCGAGCACGGCCGCCACCGCCGAGGCCACCACGATGGCGGCCCACGGCACCCACGCCGGCAACGGGGGCAGGCGACCGCGGGACAGGTCAGGTGCCCGGTACTGCATCAGGAGCAGGTAGCCGCCCACGAACACCCCGGCGACGCCTGCGGCCACAGCCGCGACTCGACCGCGCTTCCACCGCCAGGTGTCCCGGGCGAGCACGGCGCTACCCGCGAGCAGCACCAGCCCGGCCGTCGCGAACGCGAGCCCGATCAGCTTGTACTGCAAGTTGGCGGCGGCCAGGACGTCCAGCAGGCCCACCCAGGTGGCGAACACGCCGATCGCACCGAAGAGGGCGGCGGCCACCCAAGCCACGTCCGGCTTCAGAGGACGGGTCAACGCCATGGACCGTCACCGCTCGGCATCATCGGATGAGCCACCCGGGTCCTGCGTGCACCCGGGTCCTGTGTGCACAGCCCCATCAGACTGGGTCGGCGCCGTCACGCCGCCGTCACCGTCCCGTCACCGTGACCCCTGCACCCGTCCGGGAAGCATGCGGGCTGATCGGTCTGACGATTCCGCGGCGGCGGCCTCGGGGGCGCCTCGAGGGAGTCCCAGGGCCGAGGGTCGTGACTCACGACCCCGGCACTCCCACATCCCACGTCCCGCCCAGCCGTCAGGCGGCTGCCTCCTGGGTGGTGGAGTCGGTGTGCCAGGGGTGGCTCCGTCGTAGCCGGTGCGAGGCAGGCAGCCGTGCAGGATGCCGACGAGTCGGTCCGATCGATCGCGCAGGAACTGGTGATGAAGGGGTGTCCTGAGTCAGGTCACCGTCGAATGCGAACCACTCCGTCGGTCGAGGTTGACTTCGTCCGGTCGGGGGAGTGCACTCACGCACTGTCACGGGAAGCGATGTCACTGGTCCTTGGTCGGCGGTCGTGAGCAGGCCGTCCACCGCGCGCAGCCCCCACGTTGCGTGACTGAGTCGTGTGAAGGGTGGCCGTGGCCGACGACGACCGAAGCGCAGCCTTCCTCGTGCGTGTCTGGTTCGAGGGGGAGTCGGAACAGTTCCGGGCGCGGGTGACGGCAGTCGGTTCTGATTCGACGGAGGGCGTCCGCACCGTGGCTGTGGCCTCATCTCCCAGTCAGGTGATCGACGCGGTGAGTCACTGGCTCGAGGAGTTCCTGCGTTACGGAACCGCAACGGATTGACACCACGCCGTGCTGCTCAGAGCATCTCGGCACCGAGGTACCGCACTCCGCTCGCACGTTGCTCCGAGGGTGGCCCCAGGGGGTGTCCGCCGTGACTCTCACCTCGACTTCCCGGATCACCCTGCTCGACGGCTTCTCCCTGCAGACGGTGCGTCCCGTGTCCCGGTTGCTGGGGGAGGACCTGCCGCGCGGCATCCAGCGGCTCGTCGCCCACCTGTGCCTCTCCGCGCGTCCGCAACGGGCGGCCATTGCCGGCATCCTGTGGCCCGACGTGCCTGAAGGCCACGCCCAGGGCAGCCTGCGATCGGCCCTCTGGCGGCTGCAGAAGGTGGCTCCCGGTCTGGTGGAGACGTCCGGCGGTTCGCTGTCCCTGGCCCATGGCGTGCGCGTGGACGTCCGTGAACTGGACGACTGGGCTCGGCAGGTGCAGGACCCTCGGTCCTGCGGCGAGATGGACCTGCCCGACGTCGGCCTGTCTGGTGAACTGCTGCCGGGTTGGTACGACGACTGGGTCCTCCTCGAGCGGGAGCGGCTCCGCCAGGTGCGCATGCACGCCCTCGAGGCGGTGGCCCGACGATTGGCCGACGTCGGCCGATATGGTGACGCGCTGCAGGCCGGCTACGCCGCGATGCGCGCCGAACCCCTCCGGGAGAGCGCCCACCGCATCGTGATCCGCCTCCACCTCGCGGAGGGCAACGTCTGTGAGGCCCTGCGCGCCTACGAGCAGTTCCGGCAACTCCTCGCTGACGAGCTCGGCATCCAGCCCAGCGAGCACATGGCCCGGCTCGTGCGAGACCTCGGTGCGACGGCCCCGACGGGTGGGTGCCGGTGCGCTGGCGCCGGCTCGTTGTCGGGGCGGCGCTGACGGCCGCAGACCGCAGGAACCACCTGGACCAGCAACCACCTGGACCATGGCACGTGTCACCGGGACCGGACGGTGAGTGCCGTGCGCCGGCCGTCGCCGAGGTCATGATCCGCCGGTAGCCGTGTAGGTCTTGCCGCCGACCGAGTCGAAGACGTTCTGCGCCTGCCGGTCCACGAGCCCGGTGAACAGCTGCTGACCCGCGCCGAAGACCACCGCCCACGCGAGGATCTGGGGCGTCGTGTCGAGAGCCGTCAGCCCCGGGACGAACCCGCCCCGCATCAGCAGGAGGCCGAGGACGGCGGTCAACGCCCCAGTGGGCAGCTTGAGGACCGTGAGCGCCACCGGGACGCCGAAGGGCGTCGACGAGCCGCGCAGGTGGCGGAGGGCGACCGCCCCGGTGACGCCGGCCGCCACGAGCCCGATGACCTCGATCAACGGCACGTCCCAGGGGGTCACCGTCTCCCGCACGGCGTCGTCCACGTCGCGAGTGGTGTCATCCGGAGCGGGCAGGGGGTGCTGGCCGGTGGGGCAGACGATCACGTGCTCGCTCCCGAGCTCGACCTGGGGTTCGAAGCACAGCGCGACCATCTCCGGCCGGAGCGCTCCCAGCAGCCCCACGAGGCCGGCGATGCCGAACAGCAGGACCGTGGCTGCGGCGAGGACGGTGCGGAAGTTGCGGATCCGCTGCTGTTCGCGCTCCGAGGCCGAACTCGCCGCCCGGGCAGCGGCGATGAGGCTCTCGCGATCCCGTTGGGTCAGGGTCCCGGCGTCGTCCCTGAGCCTGCGGGTGAGGTCCTCCACCCGGCTGCGGCGGGGGTCGTCCGCCGGCAGGTGGCGCCTGACGTGCGCTTCCAGGCTCGGGAGCTGGCCGCACAGGTAGCACACAGGGGCCCGACGCAGCAGATCGGCTTCGGCGGCGTGCAGGTTGCTCGCGACCCTCCCCAAGCGGGCGCCGGTCCGCATCCGTGGCCCTCCGGCCGTGGCGGCGTTCCGGACGGCCCCGATGTGACCCCGGATGGCGTCGGCGAGGTGCTTGTCGGCGCCGTGTTCGGGTTCCCCTCGTCTGTCAGGCGGCAACTCGTCTATCCAGTTCGACAGGGTCTCGATCTCAGCGGCGCGGGCGAGGGCCTCCTCCCGCCAGGCGCGGGTCGTCAGCTCCGCACTCGAGAAGCGCGGTGCGTGATGGGCCCGTGTGACCTTGGGTGTGGCCGGGGTCGTCGGCTGATCGGCCTGGGCGGTCGCACCGGGTCGGTCGTCCTGCACGGGAGTCATCGGAGATCTCGCCTCACTCCACGACGCGGGGAGGACGTCGGGCACGGGACGTGTCGACGGCGGCTGCCAGTCGCCGTACGACCAGGCCAGCACCCACCCGGCCGAGCGGACGACCCGTCAGGTCCAGTGCCCCGGCCCGCCCTGGCGGGCCTCGTCTCCCGGCGGACCGCCTCCCTCGCCGGCACCGAGCACGACCGCGGTCTCGGGGCATGCCGACCGGGACCTCGTTCACCACTGGTAGAGGTACTGGTTCCAGTGCGGATACCACCCGGTGCCGTACGGCTGGTCGGCGTCCGAGTCCCACACGGCGACGTGCCCGCCCCAGTACACCCTCTCGTCGAGCTGGAACGCTGCCCACCAGCCCGTGTTCCGCTGCAGCGTCCGGCTGGTCCTGGTCGCCTTGGACTGGAACCAGCTCCACAGGTTGCGCGCCCGGATCGGCCGCCTGGCAGAGGTACCGCACCGAGCGTGGATGTGGGGGTTGGGAGCCGCGAGCTCCGCGAAGCCGGCACGGATGAACGCGTCGGACAGGAAGTGCGCGCAGTTGTTGGCGTAACGGTCGCCGCCCGCGCAGCTGTCCGTCCAGCGCGCTCCCACTGACTCCAGGGTGGGCGCCGCGGCGAGCTCCACCGTGTCGGTGAGGTCGTTGCCGAGGCCGGGTGCGCGTCTGAACTCCGCCGAGGGGGGCGGGACGATGTGCTCCATCCCCACGCCGAACGGCGACTGCGGGTCGGTGGAGGGCGGGTACGAGTCGCCGACGAGGAACGGCTCGATGCGGAAGGCCTGAGCCCCCGGGCGTATCCGGAGCCGGACGCGCCCGTCCCCTGCTCCTTCCTGGTGCTCGACGTCCGCCTTGCCCACGGAGTACAGCAACTGCGGCGACTGCGCCACCACCACGTTGCCCGGCAGGTTGCGGTCGTCGACGACGTACCCCTCGATCAGCAGAGCCGTGGAGTGACCTCCCGCGGCGAGTTCCAACAGCGTGGTCATGTCCGCGTCCGGTGATGCCATGACTGCTCCCTCCACGTCGCTCACCACGGCTGCATCGCGTCGTGCTGTCCCCGGTGACCTGCGCCGCGGACCCGGACCGACTGCCGGTCGGGCCCGGCTCCGCGTCCCGGTCCGGTGGGACGAGCGGCCTCGACCGGGACACTCGTGGTCGGTCGGACGGCGACGGGGTGGGTCCCGGCCAGTCGCCGGCCCTCGTCGCCAGCGGTTCAGGACACCCGGTTCCCGGGGAGTCGGAGCGTGACGGAGGAGCTGCCGACGGCGCGGAGGTGGTCGGCGATGTCGCACCGTCGACGGACGAACCGGAGGGCTCCACCGCCCACCGCCTTGACGGCGAACGGGCACCCGGGCCGGTCGACGAGGACCCTGTCCCCGGCGGCCGAGTCCGTCCTCGGCGCCCGCAGTGACCCCAGGGCTGAGCGGTGCGTCTCCTGGAACCGGTCGACGGCTCGCCGGAAGGCGCTCTGTGCGGGGTTCTCGGCGGCCAGGTCCTCGGTCCAGACGGGCGGGTCCGTGACGAGGAGCACGTCGTTCCAGCAGTCGTCCAGGACCAGAGTGCCGCCGTTGAACACCGACACGCCGACCAGTTCAGGCCCGTTCTCGCCGAGGACCTCCTGCTGGACGACGTACTCGTAGGCATAGTGCAGATAGCGCTCGGTGACCGCCCCGGTCTCGACCCCACTCCTGGCGGCGTCGGCCTCCCGGACCGCCGTGGTGAGCTGGGGCGCGAGCAGGCGGATGCCGGGGCCGGCCGGGATGCGCAGCGCGTCGGCGTGGTGGGCGACGAGCGCGGCCCGGGCGCTGGGGCTCAGCGCGTCCCAGTCCTGGAAGTTCAGCCCGATCCCGGGGGCGGTGAACACCAGCCCCTCGTCCCACAGGGCGCGCCGCGCGAAGACCCGCTGGGCGATGTCCCGGGAGAGCGCGTCGTTCGGGAACAGGCGCCGGTCGGCCTCGTACATGACGCGGGCCAGCACCGGCATGGTGACGCCGGTGGGGGGCGCGTAGGACAACGCGCGCAGCGTCATCCGCCGCAGTCGCCGGGTCGCGGTGACCACCGCCTGCTCGAACGACTCGAGGTCCCGCCGTCGTTCGGGGTCGGGGCAGTCGGTCTCCAGGACGGCGTCGACCAGTTCCACGAGGATGTCGTAGACGGCGGCCGTCCACACCGTCGACCGGGCGTGCGGCTCCTTGTCGGCCTCGTCGTACGGCGGCCCCTCGAGGGCGGACCGCAGGTAGGCCGACCCGCTGCCGCGCAGGCCGATCCCGAACTCCTCGGCGAGGCCGCTGACGAGCGTGGGCCGACGCATGTCCCCGCCGGAGTCCGCGAAGATGCGCTCGACCACGGGCGGGTGCTCCAGCGCGGAGAACAACGCCAACAGGTCGCCCAGCGACTCGTGCAGCGCCGCGGCGTCCAGTTCCGCGGAGTAGAGGAACAGCGGTCGGAAGGAGTCGAAGACGGCGTGCCCGAGCTCGTGGGCCACGATGTCGTGGGAGAGGCAGGTCCACACCGTCGCCGAGCGGATGGGGGAGCGGAAGTAGCCGAAGTTCAGCGACGGCGACATCCCGTCGTAGTAGGCGTTGGCCCCCTCGAAGGCGTGCGGCCGGATCACCAGGGGGCCGCCGTGGCGCCACTGGATCTGCCGCCCCAGCGCCTCCTCGAACGCCCGAAGGGTGTGGCCGGCGACGGCGAAGGCGTTCACCTGGTGGAACTGCGCGTTCTCCAGCAGGGGGCGCTCGCCCGGTGCCCGGTTGAACTCGTCGTAGGTCAACGTCAGGCCGGGGTCGGACCAGTCACCGGAGTCGAAGACGGGGTTGTCGAACTGGTCGGTGTCGCGGACCACGAACTTGCTGGACCCGCTGCCGAGCAGGTGGTCGGTGTCGAGCGGGAACGGCCAGTCCTCGTGCAGGCACTCGCCGTCGGCCCCCCGGATGGACGGGTCCTGCAACAGCATGGCCATCGGCTTGGTCGCCTTGTGCTCGATCATCTCGATCCCATCCTCGGTCGGACGTGGGCTGTGGGTGGGCTGACGCTCGGCACAGAGGGTCCGCGGCGGTGCGTCACCGGGTCGTCATCGCGGCATCAACGACAGGCGGTGAGCAGCGTGATGCCGACCGATGGCCCGGGTGTGCCGGCGCGTGCGGTGCCCCCCGGGACCGCACCGTGCAGAGGGGATGGCTCCTGTCACCGGATCCGGAACTCAGGCGACGACGGGGGCAGCGCACGAGAGGCCAGGACGTGGTCGATCATCGTGGTCCGGCCGCGGGTGGAGGAGCTCCCAGTGCCTGACCCACCTGCTTCAGACTGGGCAGGAACGACCCTCGGCCCAGCCGGCACCGTCTTGCACGGGGAACGCGCGTCAGCGGGAGCGGTCCGTTGTCCGGGGATGGCGACGGGCAGCCGGCTCTTCAGGTGGACGTTGACCACCTGGTGATGGCCTGACGGGTCCAGGGCGAGGCGGGCGCGCAAGGGGGGCCGCTCCCACGTCACCGGCCGGGCGTCCGGGTCCTCGTGCGTCGAGGGCCGGCGACCCGGGGGTCTGGCCGGTGACGGTCGCTCTCACCTCCTGCAAGCACGGGACGTCGGCGTCGAGGCGGGTCAGTTGCGGGCCCATGAGCTCGATGCGACGAGCCAGGCTGGGTGACTGGACGGTGTGGTCCAGGCTCTCGAGGTTGGAGGTGGCGAGACGTACACGGCTGGACACGACTCCGGGTCTCCCTCATGGCGTGGTGGAGGACAGGGGTCATCGGAACCACCCGACGAGCCGGGCGTAGACCACGACGTTGGCCAGGTAGGTGCCCTGGGCGCTGTCGAAGGCTCCCCCGCAGGTGACGAGGCGGAGGACCGGGTCTTCGGTGGACCCGTACACCGCCTGGCTGGGGAACGCGGTCTTCGGGTACGTGCGCACCGACTCGACGGCGAAGACGACGGAGCGGCCGTCGGCGCGTGAGACGACGACTGCGTCCGACGGCTCCAGGTCCTGCAACAGGTAGAAGACCGCAGGTCCCCGGCGGCTGTCGACGTGTCCGAGGAGGACCGCCGGGCCAGGCTCTCCCGGGGAGGCCAGGTACTGGTACCAACCGGCCGGAGCTCCGGGGGCCACGGGTGGTACGGCCACCGTCCCGTCCGGGTTCAGGCCCAGGGAGGTGAGTTCGGTGTGGACCCCGATCCGGGGGATGTCGAGTCGCACCGGCACGGACCGGGGGAGCGGGGCGATCGGCGTCCGCACCTGGCGTGGAGCGGGTGCGTCGGCGATGCGATCCACCGGGGTCGACGGCTCGTAGCGGACCGGCTCCGGTGCCGGGGACACCGCCGGCTCCCGCATCCCCAGTACGAGCAGGACCAGGCCGACGGCTGCGAGAGCGGCGCCCACGACGACGTGTGCGACGCGTCGTGTGCCGTCGACCACGGACGTCATCTCCTCGGACTCACCGCCGGAGGGCGCCGGTCACGACTGCTCGCCCGCGGGAGGTCCACCCCGAGCGGGCACGCTCGTGCGCCGACGGGTGGCGTGGCCGACGACGAACCCGGCCACCAGCAGGGTGCTGCCGCCGAGGACGACGAGCAGGACGTCGGGTCCCGGCGCTGCGCCGCCGGCACCGGTCTGCGGTGCTCCGACGGGCGTGCCGGGCGACGTGGGCCTCGTCGGCTGCGCAGCGCCGGTCTCCCCGGGAGACGTGGCGGGTCCAGCGGTGGCGTCCCGGCCGGGGGGTCCGCTGGGTCCAGGAGGTCCGCTGGGTCCAGGAGGTCCGCTGGGTCCCGGGGGTCCGCTCGGTCCGGTCGGGCCTGGTTCGCCCGTGGAGACCACAGGCGTGAGCGGTGTCGGGTCGCAACCGGGCAGGAACCAGCCGATGAAGCCGACGAGCAGCGCCAGGACCGCCAGCGGATAGGCGACGTTCCACCGCCGCGCCGGAGGGGCATGTCCGCCTCCCGGGTCCTCGGGGTCCGGCGCTCTCGCACCTTCGGGGTCGTAGCCTCTCGCGCTCTTGGGCTCGGACACGGCGCACTCCTTCGTCCCGGGAGGCAGGGTCGACCGGCGAGGTGGCTCTCCGTCCCGTCGTCCGTGGTGTGACCACCCTGCCGGGCTGTGGCAGCGCTCGTGCAGGACAGCACGACCGGTGTCACCGGAACGTCAACGGCGAGGAGAGCGCCGGGTGAGACCGCTCCCGCCGCCCCGTCGGTCACGACCTGCCCCAACCACGCACGCCGGGCCCGGCGGGCCGACGTCCGGTCGGCATGCCCGTCGCGAGGAGGACTCGGCTCCCGTGGCACCCGCCGGACCTCCGCCGCGACCGGTGACGGCGCGTTGACGTCAGCGTGACGCGTGCGGCCATAGCGTCCTCGCGGCGTGGTACCGCGACCGAGGTCGGCGGAGCACCGCGAGCGCCACGCTTGAGTGCCCACTCGACCCCGCTGCGTGTGAGGCGGAGCCGCGTGGTTCCTCCCGAGGAGAGCCGGGGTCGAGGTCGGGGGCCGGTGCCGACATCCCGATGCAGGCCCGGTCACTCCTACACCGGTGACGTTCGAGGAAGAAGGGTGACCCCCATGGCACTGATGCAAGTCGCTCGGTACTACACCCGATGGGACGTCGACAACCACGACGGCCGCATCGCGCTGTACGACGCCAGCAACTCCGAGCTCGACAACCGGACCTACTCCGACGCCCAGGAGTTCCAGGTGATCGTCGAGATGCTGCGCTACGAGAAGCCCGTCTGGTTCGACGACCAGGTCAAGCACATCCGGACCGGGTTCGGTTCGACAGGCGAGCCGACCGGCGAGGAGGAGGAGAGTTAGACGTCGGCAGGTGTCCCTCCGGTCGCCCGCGACCGGAGGGCGTACGTGCCCACGGCGAGCGCGGCACGTGCGCACGCCGGCTGGGTGGTCGGAGGACGACATCGCCCGGAGCGGCACAGCCCCCGGCAGAGCACCGAGGACGTGCCCGCGCGACACGTCCCCGAGGGGGCCGCGGTGCCGCCAACGGCACGGATCGCCCGGAGGTGACGCCGCCGTGACGCCGCGGTGACGATCGTGGACCAGCATTCGCGCGGCGACCTCGCGAGACCCCGGTCTCACTCCCTGAGCGCTCGGCGGCGGGAGCCCACGGTGGTCGTCAGCAGGAGCGGAGGGCAGCGGGATGAGCATGCGGGACGAGCAGGCCGCCGCCGGTGGCTCCGCGGCCGACGCTTCGGGAGGCCAGAGAGACACGGGGCAAGCGCGCGCCTACTCCTCGGGCGGCTCGGCCGGGGGGCAGTCCACCCCTGGGACCCAGACGAAGCCGTCGGAGACGCCGACGACGCTGGTCCTGCTGCTGCCCGACATCAGGGCGCGGCAGTCGCAGCTCTCGGTCGACGTCGACCGAGGGAAGGCGGCGCTGGCCGACCAGCAGAGCCGGCAGCAGAGGGGCAAGAGGCAGCTCACCGACCTGGAGCGCGTGGTGGGCGAACTCGAGAGGGCCCGGGCCGACAGCGCCACCGCCATCAAGGACACGAAACAGGCACTGGCCGCGGCCGAGCCGCTCATCGAGCAGCTCGACGACGACGTCCGGCAGAAGCTCGAGGAGAAGGTCGCGGGCATCGACGCGGCCATCAACACCAAGCGGAGCCAGGTCGACTCCGAGCGGAAGCAGCTGGACGAGCGGCAGACGAAGCGGGACGAGCAGCGGCTGGCGCAGGCCCGGGTGCAGAGCGCCTACGACGATGCGAGCGCTCGTCTCATCGGGCTGCCCGACGCCATCAAGCAGCTCACCGGCCGCCTCAAGACCCGTCGGCCGGATCTGGTCGCCGCGACCACGGCCGGGGACGCCAGGAAGGCCTGCGTGATCGCCGGCGACGTCCGGTCCGCCGTGAGAGAGCTCGACGAGCTCCGAGGTGCCGGCCGTGAGACCGAGCTGGTCAAGGCCGTCCACACGGCGGGGATCGCGCTCGTGAAGGCCAACACCGACCTGGCCACGGCCGAGACCGCGGTCGGTGAGGCCCAGGCGCGGGTCGACGCGCTCGCCGCAGACCTGGCAGCACTCGAAGGGTCCCGCCCCAGCGACGTGCAGAAGCTGCACGAAGCACCGCCCGACGCCGCGCCCGAGGGGACGGGCACCGACCCCGAGGCCCAAGGAGCGTAGGCCCATGCCCACGCAGCTCAGCTACCCCGGTGTGTACGTCGAGGAGATCCCGAGCGGCGTGCGGGCGATCACCGGGGTCGCGACGTCGATCGCCGCGTTCGTCGGCTGGACCCCGCGCGGGCCGGTCGACCAGGCCGGCCACGTCCTCTCGTGGGGCGACTACGACCGCGTCTTCGGAGGACTGCACCGCGACAGCAGCGTGAGCTACGCGGTGTCGCACTTCTTCGCCGCGGGCGGTCAGGAGGCCTACGTCATCCGCGTCGCCGACCCCGCCGCCACCTTCGCGTCGACGACGGTGGGCGACGTGACCCTGACGGCCACCGGTCCGGGCACGTGGGCGGAGGACTACGTCGTCGACGTCACTCCGATCGAGGAGGAGCCAGGCCGCTTCGGCCTGACGGTCTCCCGGTACCCGTCCGGCGGCAGCAAGCAGTTGGTCGAGGCCTTCGAGAACCTCTCCGTGGACCCCGCCGACTCGCGCTTCGTGGAGAGCGTCGTCAACGAGGAGTCCGAGATCCTCAACGCGCAGGCGCCCGAGGACGGGGCGAGCATCTCCGAGGCCACGGAGCAGAGGCTCGGCGGCGGCTCGGACGGCGACGTGCTCCGTCCCGGGACCGCCGACTTCTGGGCCCAGGTCTGGCCCTCCGAGGCGGACGAGGACGGGCACCGCGGCGGCGTGTTCCACCTGGAGCGGGTCGACCTGTTCAACCTGCTGTGCGTCCCCGGACTCACCGAGCTCGAGAACCTGGCGCAGTTGGCGGGCTTCTGCCAGGAGAAGCGGGCCTTCCTCATCGCCGACGGTGGGACCACGACCAACGAGTCGACGGTCAGGCCGATCGAGAGCGCCGCGGGCATCAACGCGGCGATCTACTACCCGTGGGTCAAGATCGGCGATCCCCTCCAGGAGGGACGGGCGCGCGCCTTCCCGCCGAGCGGCCTGGTGGCGGGCATCTACGCACGGACCGACACCACGCGGGGGGTCTGGAAGGCGCCGGCGGGGATCGACGCCAGCCTGGGTGCCGTCCGCGGCCTGGTGAACACGCTGACCGACCCGGAGTCCGGGCAGCTCAACAAGAGGGGCGTCAACGCACTGCGGACGTTCCCGATCTACGGCTCGGTGGTGTGGGGCGCCCGTACCTGCCGTGGCAACGACGAGATCGGCTCCGAGTGGAAGTACGTGCCGGTGCGCCGGACCGCCCTGTTCATCGAGGAGACGCTCCGCCGCAGCCTCGCCTGGGTGGTGTTCGAGCCCAACGACGAACCGCTGTGGGCCCAGATCCGGCTGAACGTCGGTGCCTTCATGAACGACCAGTTCCGTAAGGGCGCCTTCCAGGGCGCCACACCGCGGGACGCCTACTTCGTCAAGTGTGACAAGGAGACGACGACGCAGAACGACGTCAACCTCGGCATCGTCAACATCGTCGTGGGCTTTGCGCCGCTGAAGCCCGCCGAGTTCGTCGTGCTCAAGCTCCAGCAGATGGCTGGACAGGTCCAGGCCTGAGGAGGCGACGATGGCGCAGTTCAACGTCAACGTCCATCGCTTCGACCCGTACAAGAACTTCAAGTTCCGGGTCAGGTGGGAGGGCCGCAACGTCGCCGGCATCAGCAAGGTGAGCGCCCTCAAGCGGACGACGGAGGTGGTCGAGCACCGCGAGGGCGGCGATCCCAGCACGAGCCGCCGGGGTCCGGGCCGGACGAAGTACGAGGCGATCACGCTCGAACGCGGGGTCACGCACGACGTCGAGTTCGAGCAGTGGGCCAACAAGGTGTGGCACTACGGGAACGGGCTCGGACAGGAGATGTCGCTGAAGGACTTCCGGCGCGACATCCTGATCGACCTGTACAACGAGGCCGGGCAGGTCGTGAAGACCTTCAAGGTCTACCGCTGCTGGGTCTCCGAGTTCCAGACGCTGCCTGACCTCGACGCCAACGCCAACGCGGTCGCCATCGAGACGATCAAGCTCGAGAACGAGGGCTGGGAGCGCGACCTCGACGTGCCCGAGCCCTCCGAGCCGACCCTCAACCAGTGACGCCATGCACGCCGCCGACCTCGTTGCCGCGTGGGAGGAGGGGCGGGGGCGGACGCCCGGTCGCCGTGGCCTGTCCCTCCTCGGACTGCTCGGTGTGGACGCCGCACGGCGACCAGGCCTGAGCGTCGGTCAGCGTGACGCCCTGCTCCTGGACCTGCGCGGGGAGCTCTTCGGGCCCGCCGTCGTGGCCGTCACCTCCTGTCCCGGCTGCGGTGAGCGAGTGGAGCTCGACTTCGACGTCGACGACGTCCGGGTGCCCCCGCCCGGCGACCCGACGGAGGCCTTCGAGTTCCGCCACGACGGCTACACCGTGCGGGCCCGCCCGCCGACGGCCGGCGACCTCGTCGCCCTGGAGACCGCCCGGTCCGCGCCGGAGGGACGCGCTCTCCTGCTCGGCCGCTGCGTCGTCAGTGTCCGCCGCGGCGACGCGGAGGTCGCTCTCACCGAACTCCCCGACGGGGTGCACGCGGAGCTGGCGGCTCGCATGGCGGAGGCCGACCCGCAGGCGGACACCCGGCTGGTGCTCACCTGCCCGGCCTGCGGCCGGACGTGGTCGGCGATCTTCGACATCGTCTCCTTCCTGTGGCAGGAGCTCGACGACTGGACGCGTGGCCTCCTCCAGGACGTCCACGGCCTCGCCTCGGTCTACGGCTGGTCCGAGGCCGACATCCTGGCCATGAGCCCGGCGCGCCGAACCCTCTACCTCGACCTGGTCCGTCGATGACGGACTTCCTCGGCTCCCTCGTCGCGCGCAGCGTGGATCTGCGCGAGGACCTGACGCCTCGACCACGGGCCCGGTTCGAGCCGGCCGTCGACCCGATCCCGGCAGCCTCGGACACCCCGGACGACGACCTGGTCGAGGCGACGGACGAACCACGACGGCGGCCGGACCACGGTCCCGATCCCCAGGTGCGGGCGGCCGTAGGACCCGCCTCCCCAACTCGCGGACGAGCGCCGCGCGAGCCGGGTGAGCCGCCACTGCGGGCCGGCCAGCGGGTCGAGCTCCCGGCGCCGGTCGAACCCCCACCGGCACCGGTCGCGGACGACCCGGTGCCCTCGGCTCCGGTGACCGCGACCCGGGACGGCGTGCTCCGGCCTCCGGTCACCCGGGACGGAGCGGACCTGCCCCCGGCGCCCGCACGTCCCCCGGCCGCGCCGCTGGCAGCCGCAGGACCCCTGGAGGCGCCGAGCGATCCGCCACCGACCCCGCCGTCGCCGCAGTGGACGCAGTCACGGATGCCGCGGCCTGAGGCCGATGAGGCTCCGGCGGTGTCCGCGCCTGCGCCGTCCGTGCACCCTCCACCGGCTGATCCGACCCGGCGGGCGTCAGCCGATCCACCGTCCTCCTCCCACGTCCCGACGGCCCCGGCCCCGCCGGCGGGGGCACCGGTGGAGCGCCGGCAGGCGCGCTCCACCGGTGCCCGGCCGGAGGCACGGCCGCCGGTGCGGCTCCGGGAGGCCCAGGAGGCCCAGGAGGCCCCGCACGAGGGATGGTTGCGGCCGCCCCCGATGCCGGACCCGATCCCCGCCCGCCGCGAGGAGGGGGGCACCCGGGACGAGGTCGTCGTCGAGGTGACGATCGGGCGGGTGGAGGTGCGCAGCCAGCGCACCGCGCCGGCGCCCGCGCGGCGACCCGCTCCGGCACCCGGCGTGCTGCCGCTCGCCGAGTACCTGGCGCGCCGGGGAGGCCGCTGATGGCCAACCACCTCGCCATCGCCACGGTCACCGAGGCCCTGAGACTGCGACTCGCCGGGGCCATCGGGCCGGAGGTCGCGGGTGCCGACGTCGCGGCGCGGCGACCCGAGGCGACGGACGGCGACGCGCGCAGTCAGGTGACCATCTTCCTCTACCGCATCACCCCCAACGGCGCGCTCCGCAACGCCGACCTGCCCACCCGGGGACCCGACCCCACGGAGGTCCGTCGACGGCCGCGCGCGGCCGTGGACCTGCACTACCTGCTGAGCTTCTCCGGCGACGAGGAGGAGCTCGTCCCGCAGCGGATGCTCGGGACCTCGCTGGCGTCCCTGCACAGTGCACCGGGCCTGACCCGGGCGGAGTTGGCCGCGGCCAGCCGGGGCGAGCCGTGGCTGGCCGACTCGGACCTCGCCGAGGACCTGGAGTCGGTCAACTTCTTCCCGGGCGACCTCAGCCTGGACGACATGTCGAAGGTCTGGTCGACCTTCCTCCAGGTGCCCTATCGCCTCTCGGTCGCCTACGGCGCCAGCGTCGTCCTCATCGAGGCCCCCGTCGCGACGCGGGAACCCCTGCCGGTGCAGCAGGGCGGCGTCGACGCCGTGGCCGCCCGGCAACCCGTGATCGACCGGGTCCGTCCCGGCGGCGGCGAGGGGGCCGCCGGTGCGCCCGCGGAGCTGGAGATCCTCGGCCGGCACCTCCGCGGCCCGTCCACCGCCGTCCGCGTCGACGGCGGGGAACCCCGGCCGGTCACCACGGTCACCGACACGCGGATCGTCGTCCCCGCCACGGGGCTCGCGGCGGGGATCCACGTCGTGCAGGTGGTGCACCGGGTGGCCATCGGGGTGCCGCCCGTGCCGCACGACGCCGTCGAGTCGGCAGGGGTCTCCTTCGTGCTCCGGCCGGTGGTCACGGCCACCTTCGAACCCGACCCCGGGCCGCCGCCCGATCCTGCAGCGGGGGCCGTCGTGGTCGAGTTCGCGCCGCCGCTGACCGCGGGACAGCGGGTCGTCCTGATGCTCAACGAACACCTCGACCCCGCGCCGAGCGGGCGGGCGCTCGGCTTCCACCGGCTGGAGCCGGAGGCAGCTCCGCCCGGGGGGGCCGCGACCCTGCGGTTCCCGCGCGGCACCGTGCCGGCCGGGACCTACCTCGTCCGTGTCCAGGTGGACGGGGCCGAGAGCACCCTCGACTTCCACCGCGGCGCGACCCCGCCGTCGGCTCCGACCCCCCGGGTGACCCTGCCATGACCACCACGGATCCCCGGGACAGCGACGACCGGCTGATGGACGCCACCATGACCTGGCTGCGGGCGGTCCTCGTCCCGCCCCGTCAGCACGGGGGCGCCCCCGTGGCCCCGGAACCGGCGCCGATCACCCAGGCTCCGGCGTCCGGCCGACTCTGGGGCCGCCGGCCACCGCCCCGCCCGGAGCTGCTCGTCCCCGACCCCGAGCCGGACGACCGGCGGGAGGCGGCGCGGCGGGCGCGGCGGCGGCTCGAGGAGGCCCTGGCGGCCGAGCCCGTACCCCGGTTCACCCGCCTCTGCGAGGTCCTGGGCCTGCGCCCCTTCGAGCGGGACGTGGCCCTGCTGTGCCTCGCGCACGCCGTGAGCACCGAGATCGCGGCGCTGTGCCGCGCGATGCCCGAGAGCGCGGCCGGCGCCCCGACCTTCGCCCTCTCCCTGGGCCTGGCCATGGACGACGAGTTCGACACGGCGCCACCCGAGCGCAGGACGGAGATGACCCGGATCGCCGCCGTCCCGGAGTGGGCGGCGGTCGGCCCGGACCGCCCCCTGCGTTCCTGGCGCCTGCTCGACATCGTCCAGGGGCCGGCCCAGGCCCTGGTGAGCAGCGCCCTGCGGATGGACGAGCGGATCGTCGACCACGTGCGGGGCCGGGACTACGTGGACGACCGGCTCGCCCCCGTCCTCGATGCACTGCTCGTCGACTGGCGCGACACCGTGGTGAGCCCGGCCCAGCGGAGCCGTCTCGAGCTCGCGCTCGACCACCTGCGCCACCTGCCGCCGGGCAGCGAGCGACTGCTGGTCCAGATGCCCGGCGGTGACAGCGCCACCAAGCGGTTGTTCGCACACCGGATCGCCGGGGCCGTCGGTCTCGACCTGCACCGTCTCCCGGTCGCGCAGCTCCCCTCCGGCGGGGACCTGGCGACCCTGGTGGACCTGTGGAACCGGGAGACCCGTCTGCAGGGCGTGGCGCTGCTCGTCGAGGCCGATCGCGGCACCGAGGAGGCCTCCCCGGTGCTGGGACGCCTCCTCACGAGGCTGACCGGCCTGGTGTTCCTCGACGTCCGCGAGCCCCTGCCGCAGCAGGACACCACCCTCGTGCTCGACGTGGTCCGTCCGGAGGCCGGCGAGCAGCGCTCGATGTGGGACGAGGCCCTCACCGGCACCGCGGGGCAGTGGCCGGAGCGACTCGCCGGGCAGTTCGACCTCAACCCCGGGGAGATCGCCGCCGTGGCCGACGGGGTCGGCGACGACGGGGACCGCGGGCAACGCGCCTGGGACGCGTGCCGGCGGCGGGTCCGTCCCCGCCTCGAGGGCCTCGCCCAGCGGATCGTCACGGAGACCGAGCTCTCGGACGTCAAGCTCCCCGAGCGCGAGCAGCGCCTGCTGGAGCAGGTGCGCGACCAGGCCCGCCACCGGATCCGGGTCTACGACGAGTTCGGGTTCCGGTCGCGGCTCACCCGCGGGCTCGGGATCACCGCGCTGCTGTCGGGAGAGAGCGGCACGGGCAAGACGATGGCGGCCGAGGCCCTCGCCAACGAGCTCCGGCTCGACCTGTACCGCATCGACCTGGCCAGCGTGGTCAGCAAGTACATCGGGGAGACCGAGAAGAACCTCCGGCAGGTGTTCGACGCGGCCGAGCAGGGCGGCGCCGTCCTCCTCTTCGACGAGGCCGACGCGGTCTTCGGCAAGCGCAGCGAGGTGCAGGACAGCCACGACCGGTACGCCAACATCGAGGTCAGCTACCTCCTCCAGAGGATGGAGGCCTACCGGGGGCTGGCCATCCTGACCACCAACATGAAGGCCGCCCTCGACCCCGCCTTCCTGCGGCGCCTGCGCTTCGTGATCGCCTTCCCCTTCCCGGGGCCGGCCGAGCGTCTGCGGATCTGGCGGGGGATCTTCCCGGAGGACACCACACCCGACCCCGAGACCGGCGTCGCAGGGGCTGCCGGGCCGCGCTGGCGGGTGCCGGGGGTCGACCGGCTGGACATGGTCGCGCTGGCCCGCCCCGGGATGACCGGCGGCCAGATCCGCAACGTCGCGCTCAACGCCACGTTCCTGGCCGTGGCCCGGGACGGCGTCGTCACGATGGAACTGCTCGAGGAGGCCGCCCGGCAGGAGCTCCGCAAGAGCGGGCGCCCCTTCGTCGCGAGCGACTTCGCCGACTGGGTCACACGGCCGGACCGGCGGCCCGACGGGCAGCGGACGGAGTCCTACGGGGTCCGCGAGCCCGAGCTGGTGGGTGATCGGTCGTGAACCTGCACGTGCACATCCAGCGCCTCGTGCTCGAGGACCCCACAGCCGATCTCGACCACGCGGCGGTGGCCAGGGCGGTCGAGGGCGAACTCGCCCGCCTGCTCCACCACACCCCCCTGGCCCCGGACCTCACCGCCCGGGCGGTCGTGCCGGCACTCCGCGGTGGTGACCTGGGAGCGCCGGCCGCGCACCCGGAGGCGCTCGGCCACCAGATCGCGGCGGCCGTCCACGCCGGCCTGGCCGGCGGGAGCAGGCCACCGACGACACCGGGGGGCGCCGGCCCCCGAGCACCGGGGAGGACGGCGCCATGACAGCGTTCCCCGCGATCGCCCCACGCATCCTCAAAGGGGGCATCGCCCAGATCGACCCGGACACGGGTCGGGTCATCCGCATCATCGCGCTCCAGTACAACCCCGAGACGCTCAGCCGGTCCTTCCAGGCCCAGGCCGTGGGTGCCGACGGCGGCACCGACCGCTCCCAGGCCCTGCGGCTCAAGGGGCCGGCGATCGAGACCTACAGACTCGACGCGGAGATCGACGCCGTCGACCAGCTCGACGACGGCGACGCCCTGGTGGGCCGCTTCGGCATCCAGCCGCACCTCGCCTCGCTCGAGCTGCTCGTGTACCCGACCAGTGCGCAGTTGCGGGACCAGCACGCGGCCGCCGCCCGAGGGGAGCTGCAGGTCGCCCCCCTCGAGGCCCCACTGACGCTGTTCATCTGGAGCACGAGCCGGGTCGCTCCGGTCCGGGTCACCGACTTCAGCGTCAACGAGGAGTTCTTCGACACCCGCCTCAACCCCATCCGGGCCAAGGTCACCCTCGGCATGCGCGTGCTCAGCGTCAGCGACCTCGGGCACGACCACCGCGGCGGGTCCCTCTACCTGCGCTACCAGCAGGAGAAGGAGCGCCTGGCGGCCAGCGTCCCTGGGGCCTCACCCGCCCTCCTGGGGCTGCGGGAGGTGCCGACGTGACGATCAACGAGCAGGAGCAGCGGCTGAGGGACCTGCTGCAGCCGGCCCCGGCAGCCGTCGTCTCCCCGACCAGCCGGTACGCCACCGTCGGCACCGCGGTGTTCGACCCCGACGGCGAGCGCCCGATCGTGTACCTCCTGCGCCGTCTCGTCCCGCGCCCCGAACGGTTGCCGCAGCGGGACACGTACGTGGTCGCCGCCGGTGACCGCACCGACCGCATCGCGGCGGCGGTGTTCGGTGACCCGGAGCTCTTCTGGCGGCTGTGCGACGGCAACCGCGCCGTGTTCCCCGAGCAACTGGTCCAGGAGTCCGGCCGCCGCCTGCGGATCACCGAGCCCGAGGGCACCCCGGGAGCCGGATCGTGAGCGGCCCCGTCACCCTCTCCGTCTACCTGGGTCCGGCAGTGCCCCTGCCCGCGCCCCGCGTCGTGGTCGAGGCCCTCACCGAGGTCACCGTGACCGCAGGCAGCGGGGAGAGCGACGGCTTCGAGCTGAAGTTCGACCTGGGCGGCGAGGCGTCCGCGCTGCAGACCGCGTTCCTGCTCTCGGGCGGCGCCGTCCCGGCTCTCCTCCGGGTGGTCCTCGCCGCCAGCGTGCGCGGCTCGGCCGACGTCCTCATGGACGGCGTCGTGACGCAGACCCAGATCGCACCCGACACCGGCTCGGGACCGACCCAGCTGATCGTCAAGGGCCGCGACATCAGCCAGGCGATGGACAACGTCGACCTCAGCGGGCTCTTCCCGTACCCGGCGATGCCCATCGAGGCCCGGGTCGCGCTCATCCTCGCCAAGTACGTGGTGCTGGGCGTCGTGCCCCTGATCGTGCCGACGCCGACCGTGGACCTCAACAACCCGCTCGAGCGCATCGACCAGCACTGGGGTACCGACCTGGCGTACCTGCGGGAACTGGCCGACATGGTGGGCTACACCTTCTACGTCGAGCCAGGGCCCGTCGCCGGCGCCAGCGTCGCCTACTGGGGGCCCACGCTGCGGGTCGGACCGGTGCAGACAGCACTCAACGTCGACATGGACGTCGAGACGAACGTCGAGTCGATCAGCTGCAGCTTCGACCACGACTCCGCCGGCATGCCGATCGTCAACGTCGAGAACCCGATCACACGGCTCCCGGCGATCCCCGTGCCGGTGGGGCTGGTCAACCCGCTGGACCCGCCCCTCGGGCTCATCCCCCCGATCCCCAAGAAGTTCGACATCGTCGCGGACACCACCTTCAAGAGCTTCCCGCGTGCGCTGATGCAGGCCTGGGCGGACCAGGCGGCGAGCAGGCGTTCCGTCACGGCCCAGGGGAGCCTCGACGTCCTGCGCTACGGCGAGGTCCTCCGGCCGCGCCGCCTCGTCGGCTTGCGCGGGGTGGGCACCGCCTTCGACGGCCTCTACTACACCCAGCAGGTGACCAGCACCCTGCGGCGCGGAGAGTTCAAGCAGGCCTTCACGCTGGTTCGGAACGGACTGGTCTCGACCGTCGGGAGGATCCCGGTGTGAGCGTCACGACGGCTGCCGGTGCCGCTGCCCGGCGCTCCAGGAAGCAGTACCTCGGCAAGTACCGGGGAGTCGTGCTGCAGAACTTCGACCCGATGGGCATCGGCCGGCTCCAGGTCCAGGTCATCGGGGTCTTCACCGTCACGTCCAGCTGGGCGATGCCCAGCTTCCCCGTCGCCGGCCTCCAGACCGGTGCCGTCGCCGTGCCGCCGATCGGCGCGGGGGTGTGGGTCGAGTTCGAGCGGGGCGATCCGGACTACCCGATCTGGACCGGCTGCTACTTCAGCTCGCGGACGGAGGTCCCGCCGCTGGTCCAGTTGGTCCCCCCGCCGATCCCGGCCATGACGCTGCAGACGCCGCTGAAGAACGCCGTGCAGGTCAGTGACGCCCCGCCGACGCCGGTGACCGGGGGAGTGGTGCTGCGCAACACCACCGGCGCCTCGATCGTCGTCAACGACTCCGGGATCTACATCTCGGACGGCAAGGGCGGTGCCATCACGATCATCGCGGGAGTCGTGACCGTCAACGCCGGCGCTCTCATCGTCAAGTAGGGCGGACGACATGCCAGGCTTCCTGCTGACCGTCGGGTCGGGCGTCCAGTGCACCCACGCGGGCGCCGCGACCGCGCAGACGGCCAACGCCCGCGTCCTCACGGTCGCCGGCCCGGTGCTGACCGCCGCCGACGTGCACCTGGTCGCCGGCTGTCCCTTCACGGTGCCGGGCCCGAAGCCGCAGCCGTGCACCACGATCCGGTGGGCGCCCGCCGGCCGCGTGTTCGTCAACGGGCAGCCGGCGGTGGTCCAGTTGCCCGGCACCGGCCAGGGCGTGTGCCAGAGCCCCGAGCAGGTCCCGCAGGGCCCACCGCTCATCACCGCCGTCCAGACCCGCGTGCTGGGGGTGTGACCGGTGTACGTCGACTTCCCCTGGAGCTACGACGGTCGCGGCCGTACCGCCGAGACCACGCGGGCCGACCACGTCCGCGACCTGCTCGTCCTGACCGCCCTGACCGAGGCGGGCGAGCGGGTCAACCGGCCCGGGTTCGGCTGCGGACTGCGCCAACTGGTCTTCGCCCCGAACAGCGCCGAACTCGCCGCCGCGCTGCAGTTCACGATGCAGGGCGCCATCGAGCGCGAGCTGGGCGACGTCCTGACCCTGCGTGCCCTGCAGGTCACGAGCGAGGACTCGATCCTCGACGTCACGGTCACGTACGTCCTGCGCGAGACGGGAGCGGAGGAGACGGTCACGGTGCGGCGGGAGGCAGGGCCGTGAGCGACCTGCCCCTCCACTGCCACACCGACCGTCGGCGGCCGCGGGTCCGCTTCTCCGAGCGCACCAACGGCATCGACTCCGTGGAGGTCGAGGAGCGCGAGGGCCGCGTCGAGCTGCACCTGTTCCTCCTGCGCTCGCTCCCGCCCGACGACGCCGACGCCGCGCTCTTCGGAGCCGAGAACGTCCAGATCACCGGGGGTCCGGCCGACGCCGACGTGCAGATCGGTGAGCCGGACTTCCGGCGGGCACCGGACCCCGCTCGCGACGACGTCGCGGTCGTCGAGGTGACCGGGCTCGGCCCCCGGTCGCGCTACACCCTCCGGCTCGTGGACACCCCCACCCGCCCGCTCGCCGACATCGACCCCCGGTACCGGACGGCGGACTTCACCCTGGCGGCCGGGGGGCCCACCGACGTCGACTGCCTCCCCGCGCAGTGCGGGACCCCGCCGTCGTCCCCGCCGGACCTCGACCACCTGGCGAAGGACTACGCGAGCTTCCGTCGGCTGCTCCTCGACCGCCTGGCCGTCACGCTGCCCGGCTGGGACGAGCGGCACGCTGCGGACCTGTACCTGACCCTGGTCGAGGTCCTCGCCTACGAGGCGGACCGGCTCAGCTACGCGCAGGACGCCGTCGCCACCGAGGCCTACCTCGACACGGCCCGGCTGCGCACCTCGGTGCGTCGGCACGCGCGGCTGGTCGACCACGTCCTGCACGAGGGGTGCAACGCGCGAGCGTGGGTGTGCCTGGCGGTCGAGGGAGACCCGGTCGTCGACGCGGACGCGCTGTCCTTCATCACCCGGCCCACGGGCATCCCCACCGAAGGCGCCACGATCGACCCGCAGGACCTCTCCCGCGCCCGCCGGCGCAGCTACGAGGTCTTCGAGCCGTGCCTCCCGTCCGGCCGGGCGCGGATCACCGCCCACGACGTGACCGACCCCCGGCTGGTGGCCGGTCGCATCACGACCGGCGCGGACCCGGCCCTGGACCACGTGCGGGCGACCCTGTCCGAGGAGGAGCGGCGGCTGTTCGGGCGGGACGACCACGAGGACGAGGAGCTGCCCGCTCTCGCGGCCGCGATCGGTCGCCGGCTGGACGCGCTGCTGCAGGACGTGGGCCTGGTCCGCCGCGCGCCCCAGGCCATCCAGCGCGCGATCTCCCGCCACGGCACGCTCAACGCCCTCACCGGCGGCCGACTCGCCGCGAACAACCGCGACGAACTGGCGCGTCTGTTCCCCGAGGGCCTGGCCCACCCGGCGCACCTCCGGTTCCACGAGTCGCAGAACGAGATCCACCTCTACACGTGGGGGTACAGCGAGTGCTGCCTCACGGCGGGAGCGACGTCCGCGACGCTGCGGGACACCCGCGATCCGGAGTCCGGCACGCGCGGGCTGCGTCACCTGCGTCCCGGTGACGTGCTGGTCCTCGAGGAGGTCCTGGGCCCTCGCTCAGGGGTGGCGGCCGACGCCCGCCCCTCCCAGCGGCACGCCGTCCGGCTCACGACCGTCCGACCCGGCCTGGACGAGCTGCGCCGGGTGCCGGTGGTCGAGGTGTCCTGGGACCGGGCGGACGCGCTGCCGTTCCCCCTGGTCCTCTCGGTGATCGGCCCCCCGCCGGAGTGCGCGCTGATCGAGGACGTCACGGTCGCCCGGGGCAACGTCGTGCTGGTCGATCACGGCGAGACCGTGCGGGGACCCGGCGGGGTGCGGCTCCTCGACCGGGGACGCACGGTCGTCGCCGTCCCCTTCCTGCCACCGCACGAGGTCGTCCCGGCCGGCGAGGTCGAGCTGTGCTGCACCGGGGACGCCGCACCAGCCGAGCGTCCGTCCCGGGATCCCGACTACGAGCCGGTGCTGCCGCGGTCACCGCTGGTGTCCCGCGAACCGCTCCGGCCCGACGCGTCGGCGCGCGCCGCCCTAGAGCAGGACCCACGGCGGGCCGTCCCCGCCCTCGCCGTCTTCGGGCCCGTGACCGGACCGCACCCCGCCCCGGACGTCGTCGATCGCCTGGAGGACGGACCCGGTGCCCGGCCGACGGGGCTCCGCTACCAGCGGTGGGTGCCGCGTCGGGACCTGCTGAGCAGCGGCCCCGACGACCGGCACGTGGTCGCCGAGGTGGACGACGACGGCGTGGCGCACCTCCGCTTCGGCCTGGAGACCGGCGCCCGCCCGACGCCGGGGACCCGCATGCTCGTCTCCTTCCGCACCGGCGGTGGCTCGGCCGGCAACGTCGGGGACGGCGCCATCCGCCACGTCGTCCCCCGCGGGGGCCTGCCCGGAGGCCGGATCCTCGCGGTGTCCAACCCGCTGCCGGCCTCGGGTGGCACCGACCCCGAACCACTGGACCAGGTGCGGCTGCTCGCGCCGCACGCGTTCCGCGCGCACCTGGAGCGCGCCGTGGTGGCCGAGGACTACGCGGCCATCGTGCAACGTGACTTCCCCCAGGTCCAGCGGGCGGTCGCGACCGTGCTCCTCGAGGACGTCGACGGGGAGAAGCCCCAGCGCACCGTCGTCTCGGTGCGGTTCGACCCCGTCGGGACGTCGGCGGACGAGCCGGACCTCCTCCGGCGGATCGCACAGCACCTGGACCGGTACCGGCGGATCGGGCACACGGTGCGGGTGCAGCAGAGCACCTACCGGTCGATCGAACTGGTGGTGCAGGTCCGCGCGCTGCCCGGGCACCAGCCGGGCGCGGTCCGAAGCGCGGTGCAGGACCGGCTGAGCAACCGCACGCTCCCGGACGGCACCCGCGGCCTCTTCCACCCGGACGCGTTCACGTTCGGTCAGCCCGTCCCGATCAGCGTGGTCCTCGGCGCGGTCCACCGCGTGCCCGGCGTCGCCGCCGCCACGGTCACGCGCCTGCGGTTCCACGGCGTCGGCGGGGACCTCCCGGACGGCGACGTCCTGCGGGTCGCGCCCGACGAGGTCGTGCGGCTGGACAACGACCCCGACCACCCCGACCACGGGTCGCTGACCGTCGAGCTGGAGGACTCGTGACCGACTGCTGCGGTACGGAGGGCGCCGGGTGTGGGTGCGGTGGCGCGCCGGAGCTCGGCTGCGGGCGCTGCCCGTGCCCGGAAGGGCCCCGGGCGAACCCCCCGGGTGCCGGGTCGATCGCGCTCACCCGGACCGCCCATCCCGACGCCTGGGACCGGATGCGACAGCGGCTGTCCGCCGCGGACCTCCCCGCCCTCCGGGCCCTCACCGCCCGACGTCCCGACCCTCCACTGGACCCCGCGCTGGCCCTCCTCGACGCCTGGGCCTGCCTGGGGCACGTCCTCGGCTTCTACGGGGACCGGCTCGTCAACGAGCACTACCTGCGCACGTGCCTGCACCGCCGGTCCGCCGTGGAACTGGGGCGGTTGGTCGGATACGCGGCACGTCCGGGCGTGGCCGCCGACGTGCACCTGGCCTTCACCCTCGACGACCTGGACCCCGAGGCCGAGCTCGAGGTCCCCGCCGGGACGCGGGCCTACAGCCAGCCCGGGCCCGGGGAGACGATGCAGCCGTTCGAGACCGTGGAGCGGCTGACCGGTCGGCCCCGGTGGAGCCTCATGCACCCGCGGCGCACCGCGCCGCAGCGGGTCGGCGCGGACACCCTGACCCTTCACCTGAAGGGGACGGCGACAGGTCTCCGCACGGGGGACACCCTGCTCGTTGAAGTCGGAGAGGTCTGTGCACACCACACCGTGGCCACGGTGGAGGCACTGTTCGAGGAGGACCGCACCAGGGTGGTCCTGGAGCAGCGGCCCGAGCCCGGCCCGGCCCGGGAACCCGTGACCGTCGGGACCGGGCTCCTCCAGGCACTCCTCAGGCAACCGGCATCGACCGTCGGCGACCCCGCGCAGCTGGAGCCCGACCTGGGCCAGCTCTTCCGGCCAGACTCCTACGCCGCTTACGGGATGGTGGCCGGGGCCCACCCCCAGCTGGGTCGACTGCTCAGCGTGGCCCTCGGGGGCACTGCGCACGCAGATCCGACCAACGCCGTGAAGGTCTACGCCATGCGGGTGAAGGCCGCCCTCCACGGCCACAACGCACAGCTGATCCCACTCATGGACACGGAGACCCGGCTGGTCAAGGAGTACCTGGAGTGGAAGGACGACGGATCCGGTGCAACTGTGGGCGGGGAGGGCATCCCCTCCTGGCCGGCGGATTCGGTGCCGTCCGAGGGCGCGGAGAAGCAGATCGCCCTCGACAGCATCTACGACGCCATCCTCCCGGGCAGCTGGGTTGTCATCACGCCACCCGCGAAGGGGGAGGAGACAGCCAGTTTCCACAAGGTCGCGGGAGTGGGCACGGTCACGCGCACTGCATTCAACCTGCCCGCGCGGGTCACCCTCCTCACGTTGGAGACCGCCTGGCGCGACAAGGTCGACGGTGAGGGCCAGGACGGCGAGGGCGAGGGCGAGGGGCAGCCTCCGCCCCACGTCGGACCCGTCCACCGCAGGACCGTCGTCCATGCGCAGAGCGAGCGGCTGGAGCTGGCCGACGTCCCGATCACCGAGGACGTCTGCGCCGGTGAGCTCGAACTCGACGGCTACTACCCGGGTCTGCGGCCCGGCCGGCGAGTCATCGTCACCGGCGAACGCACCGACCTCCTGCCGCACGAGGAGTCGGAGGAACCCGGCGAGCAAGGCACAGAGCGACAGGAGGTCACGGGAGTACTGGGCACCGAGCTGGTGATGATCTCGTCGGTCCAGCACAAGGCGGACGGACCGGCCCCTCGCGGGGAGGGTGACGGTGACGGGGAGGCCGCGGTCGAGGCGCAGGCCGCCACCCGGGACACCGTGCACACGGTGCTCGGCTTCGCCGAGCCGCTGCGGTACTGCTACCGGCGCGAGACCGTCCGGGTCCTCGGCAACGTCGCCCACGCCACGCACGGCGAGAGCCGGGCCGAGGTGCTCGGCGGCGGTGACGCCACCCCTCCGCTGCAGGCGTTCCCCCTGCGGCAGGGCCCGCTCACCCACCTCCCCGCGCCCACGATGACCGGTACGGCGGCCAGCCTCGAGGTCCGGGTGAACGACCTCCGCTGGCACGAAGCTTCGAACGCGGCGGCGGTCGCCCCGGGGGAGCGGGCGTATGTCCTGCAGACCGACGAGGACGGGACGACCCGCGTCGTCTTCGGACTCGGCGCCCGGCTGCCCACGGGCAGCGACAACGTCCGCGCCTCCTACCGGGGCGGGCTCGGGGTGGAGGGCAACGCCCGCGCCGGGCAGATCAGTGTCCTCGCCTCGCGCCCCAACGGCGTCACCGCGGTGACGAACCCCCTACCCGCCGGCGGGGGAGCCGGCCCGGACGACGTCGACAGCATCCGGCAGCGGGTCCCGGTCGGCCTCACCGCGCTCGACCGGCTGGTCTCCGCGACGGACCTGGAGGACTTCGCGCGCGCGTTCGCCGGCATCGGCAAGGCCCGGGTCGCCACGGTTCCCGGGCCGCCGACGACCCGCTACACCCTCACCGTGGCGGCGGTGGACGACGCGCCGCTGCGGATCGACTCGGCACTCCTGGAGAACCTGTGCCGAGCGCTCAGCCGCTTCGGTGACCTGCAGGAGCGGCTGGAGGAGCCGGCAGAGTCGGAGCAGCCGAAGGAGAAGGTGCTGCACACCCTCGGTTGGCCGGATGCCACCGTGACCATCCGGATCCGCACGGCGCTGCTGCTCGGCATCCGTGCGCGCATCCGCACCCTGGCCGACCACCCCTGGGAGACCGTGCACCCACGACTCCGGAACGCGCTGCTGAGGACGTTCGGCTTCCGAGCCCGCGAGATCGGGCAGGTCCCCCACCCCGGTGAGGCGATGGCCGTCATGCAGGGCGTGCGCGGGGTCGCCTGGGTGGACCTGGTGGCCTTCGGGACGATCGAGACCGGCCCCCCCGACGCGCCAAGGTCCCCGGCCGAGGTGGCCCAGGCGGCTGCGAACCTCTTGGGCGGCCCCGGTGGACCGGGCCTGCCCGAGCTCGCGACGGTCGGTGAGGACCAGATCGCCTACCTGTCGCCCGACGCACCCGGGACCCTGCTGCTCGAGCTCGCAGAGGAGCCGCAGCCATGAGCGCCGACCGGTTCTTCGAGCTCCTGCCCGGCGTCGTCCGGGCGCCCGGCAGCGAGGTCGCCCTGGCGCTGCGCGACCTCCTCAGGGTCCTCGGCGAGGAAGCGGACCTCGTCGAGGAGGACATCCGACGGGTGTACGCCGACCTCTTCATCGAGACCTGCGAACCGTGGGTCATCCCCTACATCGGTGACCTGGTGGGCTACCGGTGGCTCCCGGTCCCCGAGGGACGACGGGACTGCGGGGAGGCCCGGCCGGTCCCCGGCGTCGTCCCGCGGAGAGCGGTCGCCGACACCATCCGTCACCGCCGGCGCAAGGGCACCCGTTCGGTCCTGGAGGACCTGGTGCCCGCGGTGAGCGGCTGGCCGGCGGTCGTGTGCGACGGCGAGGGCGAGGGCGACTGCGCGGGTGCGCCGCCCGGCCGGGTGACCGTCAGGGCCTGGCGCCTCCCCTCCTGGCCGCTGACGGCCGTGCGGCCGTTCCGGGTGCGCCGCCGGGTCAACAGCTTCGAGCTCAGCGTCCTGGGCAACGACGCTCCCCTCTTCACCTGCGCCCACCCCTCGGCCGAGCAGGACACCTCCGGCCGGCCGCCGATCGTGCGGCGGCTGACGACCGAAGCGCTCGGGGCCGACCTGCCGCGTCACTACGGCCAGGGCAGGGACCTGCTGCTGTACGAGGACGGCGCACCGATCGCCCTCGAGCGGATCACGGTGCGAAGCCTCGCCACCTGGACCCCCGAGGTGTTCGGGGACCGCATCGCCGTGGACCCGGAACGAGGGCGGGTCATGTTCCCCGAGCGCTACGAGCTCGGTGAGCTGACCGCCTCCTACTGCCACGGCTTCCCCATGGCCATCGGGGGAGGGGAGTACCGACGGCAGCCTCCGGGCGTCCCCGTCCTGGCGGCCTTCCTCCGGGCCGACGACCTCCGCGGCGGCTTTCCCACCCGTCTCCTCCAGGCGCAGGACCCGCTCAGCCGGCTCCTGCGCAGCCTCATGGACCCGGCCGTCGTCGCCGGTCTCGCGGGGGAGCCCGTGGCCGCCAGGGCCCACCTGGCCGCGGAGCTCAACCGGATCATCCAGGCCCACGACCTCGTGGGAGTCGTGGACGAGCAGCAGCTCGACGACGAGGCGGTCGCGCTGCGGGACGGCGCCGCGGCCGGCCCCGGGCGGATGCGGCTGAACCGGCTCGTCCTGGAGGCCCGGTACGCCGAGGACATCCCGCGGTCCTACGCCCTGACGCGCGTCCGGTCCGGGGCGGGGCCCTCGATCGCGGATGCGGTGCGGGCGCTGCAGCGGTCCGCCCGTCCGCCCGTCCACCTCGTCGTCGAGCTCGTCGACAGCGGCCTCTACGTGCAGCCGGTCAAGCTCGAGGTGGCCGAGGGCCACACCCTCGAACTGCGCGCCGCCGAGGGATGCCGGCCCACCGTGCTCCTCCCCGAACTCCGGGAGGACATCGACGACATGACCATCAGCTGCGGACGGGGGAGCCGCATCCTCCTCGACGGCCTCGTGGTGGCTGCGCACCCGGTCCGCTTCTCGGGCGATCCCGCCGAGGTCGTGGTGCGGCACTGCACCCTCGTGCCCGGATGGGAGCTCAACACTCGCTGCGAGCCGCGCCACGGGACCGAGCCGAGTCTGATCATCACGGACCTGCCGCGCAGGAGACGCGACCCGGAGGGTCCCCCTGCCGACCGCCCTCCGGAGGCACTGCGGCCCCCGTGCGTCGAGGTCGACAGGAGCATCGTCGGGTCCATCGTCGTCCAGCGCGACGAAGTGGGGGCCGAGCCGATCCGCCTGCACGTCCGGACCAGCGTCGTCGACGCCACGACCACCGGCAGGGACGCTGTTGCCGCGCCGAACGGACGGCGGGCGCACGCCGTGGCCACAGTCGTCGACAGCACGGTCATCGGCCGCACCCACCTGCACGCCGTCGAACTCGGTGAGAACTCGATCTTCACCTCGAGGATGGACGTCGCTCGTCGGCAGATCGGGTGCCTGCGGTACTGCTACGTGACCTCAACCTCCCGCACACCGCGGCGATACGCCTGTCAACCGGACCTGGTCGTGCTCGCGGCGAAGGAGGAGGAGCGGGTCGCGGAGGCCGCGAGGGTCGAGCCGCGGTTCACCACCCTGCGCTACGGCCGACCGGACTACTGCCGCCTCGCCGACGACGGCCCGCCGGAGATCCGCACCGGTGCCGACGACGACTCGGAGATGGGCGTCTACCACGACCTCTTCGAGGCCCGCCGCACCGCGAACCTCCGGGCCGCCCTCGAGGAGCACCTGCCCCTCGGATGGCAGCTCGACATCCGGTTCCAGTCATGACGGCGGGCGTCCGGGGAGTCGTCCTGGATGGGCACTGCCCATCGCAGCGGCCGGGCGCCCGTCCCTCGAGCACCAGCACGGAGGAGCACCATGCGGGCACTCCACGAGACTGCTCGTCCTGCCAACCCGGAGGCGCTCCGGTTCGCCCCGACGTGGACCGTCAGCAGGTCCTCGGACACTGACGAGGTCCGAGCGGACCGCAGTGCCACGGAAGCGATGGCCAGACTTCCGATGGGCCGGGATGGGCGCGAGCTCCCTTCCGAGGAGGGAGCCGTGTCACTCACGGGCCCCAGCTCGTGGGCCGCGGCCTTCGGGCACGACTTCAGCCGCGTGCGGGTGCACGTCGATGCCACCGCACGTGAGCTCACCCGGGCCCTCGGCGCCAGGGCCGTCACGGTCGGCCGCCAGATCTTCTTCGCGCCCGGCACGTACGAGCCGCGCACGCGGCGCGGACAGGGACTCCTCGCACACGAGTTGGCGCACGTCGTCGAGCACGACGAGGGGGGCCAGCAGTTCCGGGTCCGGCGGCAACCTGCGGGGTGCACGAGCCTCCTCGGCAATCCCTCGGTCACGAGCCTCATGTCGGGAACCGCAGTGCATCAACTGATCAAGGACGACTTCGCCGGCCGCGTCCCCGGTGCGGTCGACATCATGATCCCGGGCGCTTCGGCGGCCCCGCTGCGCACTGGGGGCATCTGTGGGAGGGACGACAAGGTCATCCCGCCGCAGCTGCTCGGTGGGGCCGCCGGCGCGGGGTTCCCGGACCTGGCCCGTCGGAACCTGGCCGGGGTGCTCTCCGTCGCGGAGATCAAGCCTGCAGCGGTGGAGTGCCTGGTCGACGGTGAGAACCAGCTGATGCGGTACATCGATCAGGGGAACGCCCGGGATCCGGCGCAGGCTGCGTGGCGAGCCGGGTCGGGGATCTCCGTCGTCGTCCCGATGTTGCCGTCGCTCTACCAGCCGCCAATTCTCACGGCGGGCGTCGTGACCATCGAGACGGCCTGGTGCGGTCCGGGGCTCCTGGTTTACGCAGTTCGACGGGGACGCCGTGTTCCCGTGGAGGTCCCCGCCCCGGTCCCCGCGGAGGAGAGAGAGCGGGAGCGGCAGCGGTTGGAACGGGAGGCGCGGACCCGGGGGACGGCGATCGCGGTCGGTACAGCCGGCGCGGCGGCGGTGACCGCCGTCGTCGGGCGCGCCTTGTGGCGCCACTTCTGGCAGGTGGTGGCGCGTCGCTTCGCAGTCCGGGGTGCGGCGGCACTGGCTCTGGCGGCAGCGGACGGCCCGCTGCCCTTCGGCGAGCTGATCGACGTCGGGCTGGCTGTCGTCACGATCGTGCAGATCGGGATCGAGTGGGAGGAGTTGTGGCGACAGGCTGACGAGCTCGCCGCCTCAGGGACCTGAACCCGCCAGCACGATCCGGCACCGCCTGATGGATGGCCGTGATCCGGACGCCCGAAGGGAGGTGAGGTCATGGGCGTGTTCGCCGAGCTCATCCGGCGCCAGGCCTCGACGTCACCGGGCTCCGTCGTCCGGACGGGTCCCGGAGCCGGTCAGCCCGTCGAGCCCGGCGTTCGTCACCCACTCGAGGCGTTCCACGGCCACGACTTCAGTGGCGTCCCGGTGCGAGCCGAGTCGCAAGCAGGTCGTGGTGCTGTGCGCGGGCAGGGCGCTGCTGCGGCCCGGCGGTCGTCCGATCCGCCAGCTCCCGTGGATCGCGATGTGCTGCAGGCGGCCGGTGAGTCACGGGATGGTGCCCCGAGTGCCGCGACGCTCGGTGGCGTGCCGCTGGACGCATCGGTGCGTGCCGCGATGGAGGCCGGATTCGGGCACGACTTCTCAGCGGTGCGCGTGCACGCCGACGAGCGAGCCGGTGACGCGGCCCGCTCGCTGCACGCGAGCGCTTTCACGATCGGCACCCGCGTCGCCTTCGCGCGGGGCGCGTACCGACCCCGGACCCCCGGCGGGCTGCGACTGATCGCGCACGAGCTCGCGCACGTCGTCCAGCAGGACGGCCGTACACCGGTGGGGAGCGTCTCGGACCTCGCCGGAGAGCGCGTGGCCGACGAGGCCGCCCACGTGGTCGCGGCCGGGGGGCGGGCCTACGTCAGCCCGTTGGCCGTCACCGGACCGCAGTGCTCTCCCGACCCGCCGCCCGGCGGGGGCCCGGCTCGGTCCCCGGCGCTTACGCCGCAGGAGATGTGGACCCAGCTCGTGCAGAGCAAGCGCGGGTTCGAATCCTCTTCGAGTGGCGCGGGCGACGCCTATCGCTCGTCCCCGGCGACCGTGCCGCCGGGCAGTCTCCGCGTCGACGAGGCAGGTAACCCGGTGGCCAAGGGTGCGCCGCTCGGCAAGGGCTACGAGACGTTCGCCGGCGTGCAGCTCGTCGACGCCGAGGGCAACCGCGTGGCGGTCGCGGCCGACAGCTTCCGCAGCGGTGGACCCGACGACCACGCGGAGGCCCGATGTGTACGAGCCCTGGAGAAGGACGGACCCGCCCGGCTCGCGGGAGGCAAGCTCGTCGTCGTCAGCGACCAGGCGATCTGTCCCACATGCCGGCAACGGTTGGTCAACTACGCGAGGAGCCGCGGGTTGGCGGTCATCGAACCGCACGAGCCCGTACGGCCCAAGATGGTCGGCTCCGGCGAGGCCTCGCCGAAGACGACGAGCCGCTCGTCGACGCAGGCAGGGCGGCCGCAGCCGGCGATCGTCGCGCGCGAACCCATCCCCGTCCCCCCGTCGGCGCCACCTGCCCCTCAGAGCGCCCCGCCAACGTCGCCGGCCAAGCCCCCGGCCAAGCCGCCGACCAAGCCTCCAGCTCCGCAGCAGACGCCGGCTGCGCAGCCGGCACCGCCCCCCGAGGGCACGTCGGCGGCCGCACCGCGGGCGGCGCCGACACCCGAGCGTGGGGTGGTGAAGGGCAAGCGGGTCTCGCTGGAGGTCCAGACAAGGGGCGGCCAGCCCAGGGTCCGCGTGACGGCGATCGACACCGCAGGCGTGGCGAAGGACGAGGCACCGCACCTCTCCCGCACCCCGAAGGGCGCGGCGCTCGCGACCGCGACCACGGTCGCTTCGGTCGGCCGGACCCTGCTCGACCTGTACGCAAGCGCCTCGGACGAGGCGACCCGGACGACGATCGAGAAGATCACCCATCCGGTCGAGTCGAGGCTGAGGTCGGCCGTCTTCGACGCCGAGCAGGAGTTCCTGGCCACTCACCCTGACCCGGCGACCCTGGCGAGCAAGACGGATGTGGACCGACTGCGTGCCGTCTATGAAGCCGAGTGGCGCCGCCTCGGCGCGCACCGGGTCCGCGCGATGCTCTTGGCCGTCTCGCTCGCTGTGGTGCCAGAGGACCGACGCGGGCCTGACTGGCACGCCGCCATGCAGCAGCTCAGCAGAGGGGCGGTCGCGCCGCCGCAGGATCTGGCGTCATTCCGGGCGGCAGCAGAGGCCTACGAGAGCCGCGCGATCGACGTTCTGCAAGAGATCGCGCCGCACCCGCTCGGCCTCCCCCAGCTCGCGGCCGAGATCGACCGGCGCGCCCAGATGCTCGAGACCGTCGCCGATGACCTCGAGAAGACCTTCTGGGAGGCGGTGAGAAGGTTCCCCCTCGCGTCGACCGCACTCCTCGAGCTGCACTCGATCAGTCAGTTCGTGGGCGAGCTCGCCGGGCGGATGCGGGGCTTCGCGCAGACAGTGCGCGGTCGGTACCAGGCGTACGTCGACCTCGACGAGAAGCTCTCCGCTCAGCTCCAGCGGGTCGGCGAGCACATCGGGGACCCCGGCAAGGCGATCATGCAGGCGCCGCCCCGGCCCCGTTAGCCCCAGAGGGGCCATCAAGCTGCTGCGCCCGTTGTCTCCGCAGAACGTCTTCGCCGAGCAGCGGAGTGGTGCTTTTGGCATGGTCATCAACGCCGCCAACGTCACTGCTCGACGATCCTGGCCGGCAGAACGTCCTCGACCAGCTCGAGGGCTCCACGGTCGACTGGGTCGCGAACGTGACCGCGACCCGGGGCTGTGCCATGGGCGCGTCTTCGGCGGACCGGGAGGGCACCGGGCCGTGGGGCTGGCGCTTCAGCGCCACCACGTCTCGCTGGACGACCTCGTGGTCGACGACGAGGTCCGCTCGGTCACCCCGTGCTTCCTCGGCGCAGAGCCGGCGACTGCGCCCGGCCTGGGCGGTGGCACCCTGCGCCCGCTGGAGCGGGTCGAGGACCTCGCCCGCGAGCTGGTGCGCTCGCTGTCGCCGGAGCCGCGGGACGTGGCCGTGCTCCTGGACCGGCCGCCGTCAGACATCATCGGCGGCGACCGCCCGCGCGTCGCCGACGGCGACCAGGTGCTCCTGCTGCCCGACATCTGGAGCGGGCGCGTCACCGAGCCGCGGCTGCGCGACCGGGTCGAGGCCATGACCACCGCGGCGGAGGCGGCCACCGGGTACGGCCCGAGGAGCACCGTCGGCTGGCTCTGACCTCGCCCGTCGGGGACGGGTCCCCGACGGGCTGGCCGCTCCGGTCGACCTGGAGCGGGTGCACCTGGCCTGGGCTGGGTCGCCTCGAGCCGGGGGAGCTGCACTGCCACCGGCTCCAGGACCTCCGGCTGCTGACCGAGTGGGACGACACCGCCCGCGACGCCGACCACGCGCACTCTGCCTGGCGGGACCCGGAGGCCCACTTCGGCACGGGCGTCTCGGCGGAGCGCCGGCACGTACACGACGGTGGCTGAGCAGCTCGCCGCTCGTCGGCGCGGAGGCCTGTTCGGTCCATCCGGACCGGCTCCGTGCGACACCCCGGGTGGGGACGTCCGAGCCCGTTGACACGGGGTGGCCCCTCGTGGAGGGTCGTGGCCCGCACGTGATCCAGATCACCCTCACGACACGGACCGCAGGTGGGCCGCGTCGTGTCCGGAGCCGACAGCCGTCGCGCCCGCCGTCGCCACGAGGCGGGTGGCGGCGGACGACGTCCGGCGCGCTGGCACCCGGCCGGGACGCCGTCCGCCCGCATCTCTCGGAGGCAGCGATGAAACCCGCACCGTTCCGCTACCTCGCCGCGAGGACGACGGACGAGGTGGTCGAGCAGTTCGCGGAGCACGGGCCGGATGCCCGGATCCTCGCCGGCGGCCAGAGCCTCATCCGCCTCATGAACACCCGGCTCGCCGAGCCCTCGCTGCTCGTCGACATCAACGGGGTCGAGGAGCTGGACCGCATCGACCGCCGCGACGGCACCGTCGTGATCGGCGCCCTGACGCGGCAGCGGACCTCGGAGCTGTCGGACACGGTCCGCGCCGCAGTGCCCCTCCTCGCCGAGGCCGGGGCGCTGGTGGCCCACCCCTCGGTGCGCTCGCGCGGCACCGTGGTCGGGAGTGTGTGCTTCGCCGACCCGGCCGCGGAGCTGCCCACGGCGCTGCTGGCGCTCGACGGGGAGGTCGTCGCCCGGAGCGCCCGCGGTGAGCGGGTCATCGCGGCGGAGGACTTCTTCGTCGCCGCTCACGAGACCAGCCTGGAACCGGACGAGTTCGCCGTCGAGGTCCGCGTCCCGGTGTCGGCCGGGACCGGCACCGGATCGGCCTTCCTCGAGCTGTCCCGCCGCCACGGCGAGTTGCCCGTGTGCGGCGTCGCCGTCACGGTGGCGCTCGACCCGTCCGGCCACCTGTCCGACGTCCGCATCGCGCTGGGCTCGGTCGCCGGGCGGCCGGTCCGCGCCCGCCGGGCCGAAGCCGCGCTGAGCAACGCCCAGCCCTCGGCGGAGGCCATCGCGGGGGCCGCGGACCTCGCCGCCGCCGACCTCTCCCCGGTGAGCGACTGCCACGGTTCGGCCGCGTTTCGCAGGCACCTCGCGGTCGCCCTCACCAAGCGCGCCCTGACCCGAGCCATCGCCCGAGCCGACGGAGGACAGACGGATGCCTGAGAAGGTGCACCTCACCCTCACGGTCAACGGGGCCGAGCACGAGGCCCTGGTGGAGCCGCGCACCCTGCTGACCGACTTCCTCCGCGACACGCTGGGGCTGAAGGGCACCCACGTCGGGTGCGAGCAGGGCGTCTGCGGCTCGTGCACGGTCCTGGTCGACGGGCAGAGCACCCGGGCCTGCCTGTTCTTCGCCGTGCAGGCGAACGGCCGCAGCGTGCAGACCGTCGAGTCACTCGCGCGGGCCGACGGCACGCTGCACCCCCTCCAGCAGGCGTTCAGCGAGCGCCACGGGCTGCAGTGCGGCTTCTGCACACCCGGGATGCTCATGGCCGCCACCGAACTGCTCGCCGGCAACCCGACGCCCGGGCCGGAGGACGTGCGCCTCGCGATGTCGGGCAACCTGTGCCGCTGCACCGGCTACCAGAACATCGTCGAGTCGGTGTGCCGCGCCGGAGAGCTCATCAGCCAGGCCCACACGTACGCGGCGCCGCAGCAGGAGGTCCGGGCATGACCGCCACCGAGGACGTCACCGACGCCACCACCGGCGACGGGAACTACCGGTGGGTCGGGCGCAGTGTTCCCCGAAAGGAGGACCGGAAGCTGCTCACCGGGCGCGCGACGTACGTCGCCGACGTCGTCGTCCCCGGGATGCTGCACGCCGCGGTCCTGCGCAGCCCGCACGCCCACGCGCGGATCGTCTCCATAGACACCTCCCGCGCCCGCGCCCTCCCCGGCGTGTTCGCCGTGCTGACCGGCGAGGAGGCTCAGCAGCACGTCGGCCCGATGACGGCGTTCTGCGCCGAGCCGGTCCCCCAGCACGCGATCGCCGTGGAGAAGGTGCGCTTCCCGGGCGAGGCCGTCGCGGCCGTCGCGGCCGAGAGTCGCTACATCGCCGAGGACGCCCTCGCGCTGATCGACGTCCGGTACGAGCTGCTCGATCCCGTCGTGGATCCCGTGGCCGCCATGGCCCCCGGGGCCCCCCGGGTGCACGACACGCTCGACAGCAACGTCGTCTTCCACCGGGCGATCGACTTCGGCGACGTGGACGGTGCCTTCGCCGGCGCGCACCGGGTGATCCGCCGGCGCGCGCGGTGGCACCGCATGGGCGCCCAGCCGATCGAGACCGCCGGTGCCGTGTGCTCCTTCGAGCCCTACACCGGCGAGATGACGGTGTGGTCCAACACCAACTTCCACAACTTCCTGCCGTGGGCGTTCGCCGGCATGCTCGGGGTGCCGACCAGCAGGCTCCGGCTCATCCCGTGCACCGTCGGTGGCAGCTTCGGCAGCAAGCACCTGCTGACCAAGGTCATCTCCATCGCCGGGAGCCTCAGCAAGGCGACCGGGCGACCGGTCCAGTTCCTCGAGGACCGCATCGACTGCCTGGCCGCCAACGACAACGTCGGCTGCGACCGCATCTACGACGGCGAGCTGGCGGTCGCCGAGGACGGCACCTTCCTCGGCCTGCGGCTGACGATCGTCGACGACTACGGCGCGTACTTCCAGTTCGCCCACGGCCAGCACGGCAACGCCATGGCCCAGCCCACCGGCCCCTACACGATCCCGGCCCTGGGCTACGACGTCTCCTGCGTGCTGACCAACAAGGTCCAGCAGGGCTTCTTCCGCGGCGCAGGGGCGGACCCCGGCAACTTCGTCCTCGAGCGGCTCGTGGACGCGGCCGCCCTCGAACTGGGCATCGACCGGGTGCAGATCCGGCGGCGAAACTTCATCCGGCCCGAGGACTTCCCGTACAGGATCCCGACCGGCAACGAGTACGACTCGGGCAACTACGACCGGGTGCTCACGCGCGCGCTCGAGGTCTCCGACTACGACTTCTGGATGCGCGAGAAGGAGCGGCTGCGGAAGGAGGAGGGCCGCTACATCGGCGTGGGTCTGGCCAGCTGCCAGGAGCGCAGTGGGTACAACGCCAGCGAGTGGTGGTTCCTCTACGACCAGCCCCCGCTCGGCGCGACGAGCACCCCGGAGTCGGTGAAGCTCGACGTCGACGCCACAGGTGGCATCCGGGTCGAGGTCGGCTGCCCGCTGTGGGGCAACAGCCCGGAGACGGTCATCGGCCAGGTCGTCGCCGAGGAGTTCGGCGTGCAGCCGGACGACGTGACGGTCGTCTACGCCGACTCCACCTCCGGCAGGTTGTCGGCGGGCCCGGGTGGCAGCCGGCTGACCATCATGCTGTCCGGGGCCTCCCGCACGGCCGCGCGGCGGATCAAGGAGAAGATGACGCGGATCGCGGCGCACATGATGGAGTCGGACCCGGACGACGTCGAGTGCATCGACGGCACCTTCCGGGTCCGCGGCGTGCCCGGCAGCGAGGTCGGCATGGCGGCGGTCGCGATGCGGGCCCACCTGTTCAAGCACGACAACCCGGAGGGTGAGTCCAGCGGCCTGGTCGAGAGCTACACCTACGACCACCCGCACTCGACGCCGCCGGCGAGCGACCGGAGCGACATGGGGATCTTCTACCCGATGGTCAGCCACGGCTGCCACGTCCCGATCGTCGAGGTCGACCCCGAGACGGGCTCCGTGGAGGTCCTCCAGTACTACGCGGTCAACGACTGCGGCACCGTGATGAACCCCAAGCTCGTCGAGGGTCAGGTCATGGGCGGCATCGTCCAGGGCATCGGTGCGGCGACGATGGAGGAGTACGTCTACGACGCGGACGGGCGCCTGGGCACACCGACCTTCCGGGAGTACCTCATCCCGTCGATGAACGAGGCGCCGCCCATTCACGTGGTGCACGAGCAGACCCCGTCACCCTGGACCGAGTACGGCGTCAAGGGCGCCGGCGAGGGGGGCCGGCTCATCGCGCCGACGGCGATGGCCAGCGCGATCAACGACGCCCTGTCCCCGTTCGGGGTGTGGGTCGACGAGCTCCCGATGACCCCCGAGCGGGTCGTCGGCCTGCTCGCGGCGGCCGGCCGGACGGAGCCGGCGGACCGCACCGGGTGAGCGCCCGAGGCTGCTTCTCCCCGCCGCCGGTAGCGGTGACGAGGTGCGCTTCGTCACCGAGCCCGACCTGGGCCGCCGCATGCTGCAGCGCGCCATCGATGCCGCAGTGCCGGCCGGCCGACCGCCGACGAGGTCTCCGGGCAGGACGACGACGAGAGGGACGTCCCTCCCGGGAGGCGTCCCCTGCACCGGGCCAGGATGGGATGACGTGTCCGAGGGGGGACACGCGACATGCGCACACGCCTCCGTCCCGGGCGGTGACGCGGCGAGATCGCGTTCAGGTTCGTCTGTCCCTGCCTCGTCGGACGGCGGATAGTGCGGTTGTGCTCTCGCGGTCCCTCGCGCTCCTCACCACAGTGCTCACCGGCCTGCTGGCCGGCGGCATGGTCCTGATCGAGGTCGTGCTCCTACCGTTCTGGCGAGGCGCCTCCCCGGCTGACTTCCGCGACTGGTTCGCAGCCCACTCCGGCCGGATCCGGGACTTGATGATCCCGCTGGGAGCCGGCGCGGGAACCATCGGCGCGGCCTCGGCGGTCGCGCAGTTGAGGGAAGGCCGTCGGGGCGCCCCCGCGTCCGTTGCTGCAGCGGTGGCCACGGCCGGCGTCCTCGGCATCACGGTCACGGTGAACGAACCGGCCAACCACCAGTTCACTGGGGGGACGTTGACCGACCCCGAGACCACGGAACTCCTCAGCAGATGGGCCCGCTGGCACCACGTCCGCGTGCTCCTCGGGCTGGTGGCCGCGGTCGCAGCCGCGTTGGCGCTGCTGCCGAACCCGGCGTCGAGAGTGGCGTCGCGACCTGTGGTCGGCCGGGGGCCTCGGCGCTAGGTGCAGGTCCGGACTCCCGACCTGCCCGGAGACGGCAGAACCCCCACGGCTGCGGAGCCGTGGGGGTTCATGCCGGTGTCCGAGGGGGGACTTGAACCCCCACGCCCGATAAAGGGCACTAGCACCTCAAGCTAGCGCGTCTGCCATTCCGCCACCCGGACGAGTGCGAGACAGAGACTACCGGACTCGCGGACGGCGATCACGCACCCCCTCCCGGTGTCCCGGTACTCAGACAGTGGCGACGGCGACGCGACCCCGGCCGTCCCGCTTGGCGCGGTAGAGCGCCCGGTCGGCGGCCGAGTGAAGGGCGGTCAGGTCGTCGGACCCCTGGGGCAGGTGGGCCACGCCGAGGCTGATGGAGAGGCCGAGCAGCGTGCCGTCGGGGAGGGGGAGCGGGGCCGACCGGACGGCGTCGTGCAGCTGCTCGGCACGCCGCGCCGCGACGGCGACGTCGCACCCCGGCAGCAGGGCCGCCAGCTCGTCGCCGCCCAACCGGGAGAGCACCGCGTCCTCGCTCCGGAGGTGCTCGCGCAGGATGCGCGCGAGGTGGACCAGGGTCTGGTCACCCACGGGTGGCCGTGGGAGTCGTTGATGGTCGTGAAGGAGTCCACGTCATGAGCAGCAGCGCCGTGCCGGCCGGCGTCCGCCCGGTCACGGTCTCGGCCAACGCCTCGTCGAAGACCCGCCGGTTGACCAGACCGGTCAGCGCGTCGACCCTCGCCTGCTCCCGGAGGGCGGTGACCAGCTCCTCCTGCCGCTCGTTGGCGCGGACCAGCATGACCGACATTGCGCCATGGCGCACACGACGAGGATGAGCTCGGCGCTGCGGGCGGCCGTGCGGGGGTCGCGGGCCCGCAGCGCGGTCGGCATCCTCATGCCCCGGTGATCGGCCCCCGCCGCACGCGGTGTGGCCCGGCCCACCCCTCCGGGGGGCGCGCGTCCGCGGTGGCACGATCGTCGGCATGTCGGAGCCCACCGCCGCGCCCCTCGTCCGCGCCCAGGACGAGGTCGCCGAGCTGCTGTCCGAGCTGATCCGCATCGACACGACCAACACCGGCGACACCGCCACCGGCAAGGGCGAGCGGTCGGCGGCCGAGTGGGTCGCCGGCAAGCTCGACGAGGTCGGCATCTCGAGCACGATCCTGGAGTCCGAGCCGGGCCGGGCCAGCCTGGTCGCCCGCATCCCCGGCGCCGACCGCAGCCGGCCCGCCCTGCTCCTCCACGGCCACCTCGACGTCGTCCCCGCCGACCCCGCCGAGTGGAGCGTGCACCCGTTCTCCGGCGAGGAGCGCGACGGCTACGTCTGGGGCCGCGGCGCGGTCGACATGAAGGACATGGACGCGATGGTCCTGGCCCTCGTGCGCGACTGGGCCCGCACCGGCGTCGCGCCGCCGCGGGACGTCGTCCTGGCGTTCGTCGCCGACGAGGAGGCCGGCGGCCGGCTCGGCGCCCGCTTCCTGGTGCAGGACCACCCCGACCTGTTCGAGGGCTGCACCGAGGCGATCAGCGAGGTCGGCGGCTTCTCCATCACCGTCCGCGACGACCTGCGGCTCTACCTGGTCCAGACCGCGGAGAAGGGCCTGGCCTGGATGCGGCTGACCGCGGGCGGCAAGCCCGGTCACGGCTCGTTCGTCCACGACGACAACGCCGTCACCCGGCTCTGCGCGGCCGTGGCCCGGCTCGGCGCGCACCGCTTCCCGACCGTGCTCACCCCGCCGATGCGGCAGTTCCTCGCCGCTGTCGAGGACGCCTACGGCATCGAGATCGACCCCGACGAGCCCGAGCAGGCCCTGGCCCGCCTGGGCAGCATCAGCCGGATGATCGGCGCGGCGCTGCGCAACACGGTCAACCCGACGATGGTCGACGCCGGCTACAAGGCCAACGTCATCCCCGGCACCGCCACCGCCACCGTCGACGGCCGCTTCCTCTACGGGCAGGAGGAGGAGTTCGAGCGGCAGCTGGCGAGCCTGCTCGGCGAGGGGGTCCGCCGCGACTGGCTCGTCCACGACCAGGCGGTCGAGACGACGTTCGACGGCCCGCTGGTCGACCAGATGGTCGCCGCGCTCAAGGCCGAGGACGACGGCGCGCGGCCGGTGCCGTTCACGATGAGCGGCGGCACCGACGCCAAGAGCTTCGAGCGCCTCGGCATGCGCTGCTTCGGCTTCTCCCCGCTGCGGCTGCCGCCGGACCTGGACTTCGCCTCGCTGTTCCACGGGATCGACGAGCGGGTGCCGGTCGAGTCCCTGCGCTTCGGGATCCGGGTGCTCGACCGGTTCCTGCGCGCCGTCTGAGCGCCGTCCGCCCACGCCATCCGCGACGATCACGGAGTCCGTGAGGCGACACCCCGTGGGACGACGGCGTGGCGCGTCCCGAGCACCATGATCGCGGCGAGGCGGGGCCTCGGTGCGGCGGAGCGCCGCGTGGTGTGATGCCGGGGTGAGCGATCCCACACCCGGCCCCGGCTCCGTCGCGCTGATCACCGGGGGGACCGGCGGCTTCGGCCGCGCCCTCGCCGGGCGGCTGCGCGAGGGCGGGGTCACCGCCGTCCTGACCGACCTCGACAGCGAGCGCAACCGGTCCGTGGCCGCCGAGCTGGGCTGCCCGTTCCTGCCGCTCGACGTCACCGACCGCGCCGCCAACCGCGCCGTGGTCGAGGCGGTCGAGGCCGAGCACGGGCGCCTGGACGCGGTGTTCCTCAACGCCGGCATCGCCGGGTTCGACTCCGACGCGCTGCTCGACGTGGACGGCTTCCTGCGGGTGCTCGACGTCGACCTGCTCGGCGTCGTCTACGGCACCGAGGCGGCGCTCCCGGCGCTGCAGCGGGCCGGCGGCGGCGCGGTCGTGGTCACCGCGTCCCTGGCCGGGCTCTCGCCGATGGCCACCGACCCCGGCTACAGCGTGGCCAAGGGCGGGGCGGTCGCGTTCGTCCGGTCGATGGCCCCGCGGCTGGCCGCGCAGGGGATCCGGATCACCGCGATCTGCCCGGGGTTCGCCGACACCGCGATCATCGACCCGATCCGCGAGGAGTTCGAGAAGGCCGGGTTCCCGGTGCTCTCCGCCGGGGAGGTGGCCGACGCGATGCTGGCCGCCTGGGCCTCGGGCGAGCCGGGCGCGGCCTACGTCGTCCAGCCCGGCGTGGGGGCCGTGCCGTACGCGTTCAAGGGCGTGCCCAGCGCGAAGACGGCGAGCGGGCAGACCGCCGTCGTCCCGGAGGCCCTGCGCCCGCCGTCGATGCGCTAGCGCGCGCCGTCGGCGGGCTGGAGCCGGCAGGCGAACAGGAAGGCCGGCGGCACGTTCCAGGGCGAGAGCCGCTGGCGCACCGAGGGGAAGCGGCGGCGCAGCTCGCCGAGCATGAGCGGCGAGTACTGGATGACCAGCACCGTGCCGCCCGGCGCCAGCACCGCCGGGAGCAGGTCGAGGACGCGCGTCCGCAGCGGCGGCGCCATCGAGGTGTAGGGCAGGGCCGAGACCACCACGTCGGCCCGCTTGCCGCCGAGGTGGACGTCGAGCTCCTCCGCCGAGTCGCACACGACCTGCAGCCGCGGGTCGTCGAAGCGCTCCTCGAGCAGCCGGGCCAGGTCGGGGTCGATCTCGAAGGAGACCAGCCGGGCGTCGGGGCCCAGCCGGGCGAGGATCTCCCCGGTCTGGACGCCGGTGCCCGCACCCAGCTCGACCACCAGGTCGGCGCCCGGCACGTCGCCGAGGTCGAGCATGTCCCGGACCGCGGCGCGGGACGTCGGCAGGACGGCGCCCACCTGCCGCGGGTGGGCCACGAAGGCCCTGAGGAACCGCAGCCGGTCGGTGAGGTGCTCGATCATGGGTCCTCCCGGTCGGCCCGGAGGCGGGCCACGGGGAGGACCCTGTCACGGCCCACGGCACCCGGCACGCCGAACCGGTCGAGGCCGGTGACCGCGGTCACGGTCGGTCTGGCAAGGTCGCCGGTATGCGTGCATGGCGGGTCCACGAACTCGGCGAACCCTCGGAGGTCCTGAGCCTCGACGAGGTCGACCGGCCCACCCCCGGGGAGGGCCAGACGCTGGTGCGGGTGCGGGCGGCCGCGCTGAACTTCCCGGACGTCCTGGTGGTCCAGGGCAGGTACCAGGAGCGGCCGCAGCTGCCCTTCACCCCCGGCGTCGAGCTGTGCGGGGAGGTCGTCGAGACCGGCCAGCGGGTGCTCGGCTCGCCCTCCGGCGGGTTCGGCGCGTTCCAGGAGTACGCGCTGATGGACGCCGGCAACGTCTGGCCGGTGCCCGAGGGGATGACCGACGAGAAGGCCGCCGCGCTCTACCTGACCTACCAGACCGGTCACGTCGGCCTGCACCGCCGGGCCGGCCTGCAGCCGGGGGAGTGGCTGCTGGTCCACGCCGGCGCCGGCGGGGTCGGCTCGGCCGCGATCCAGCTGGGCAAGGCCGCCGGTGCGCGGGTGATCGCGACGGCCGGCGGCGCCCGCAAGGTGGAGGTCTGCCGGGAGCTGGGTGCCGACCACGTCGTCGACTACACCGCCGAGGACTTCGTCCCGGTGGTCAAGGAGGTCACCGGGGGGCACGGCGCCGACGTCGTCTACGACCCGGTCGGCGGGGACGTGTTCGACCGGTCCCGCCGGTGCATCGCCTTCGAGGGCCGGCTGGTCGTCGTGGGCTTCACCAGCGGGCGCATCCCCGAGGCCCCGGCCAACCACGCGCTGGTCAAGAACTACAGCATCGTCGGCCTGCACTGGGGCCTGTACCGGACCAAGGAGCCGTCGCTGATCGCCAGCACCCACGACGCGCTGACCCGGCTGGTCGAGGCCGGCGCGATCGACCCGCTGGTCAGCGAGGTGCTGCCGCTCGACCAGGCCCCGCAGGCGCTGGCCAAGCTGGCCGACCGCAGCACCGTCGGCAAGGTCGTGCTCGTGCCGTGAGCACGCCTCAGATGTGCGGTTTGGGCAGGTAGGACAACCGCGCTCGTCGGCGCATGATGGCCTTCCGCGTGCCGTCGGCGTGCAGCTGGAGCCGGGCGAGTTCCCAGCCCCCCGTGTCCGCCTGCAGGCTCAGCATGGTCGCCGCCGCGGACCGGGACGTGCCCGGTGGGATCCGCAGCGGCGCGAACTCGTACTCCCCGGCGACCGCCTCCACCCGGCCGATTGTGCCCCGCCGGACGCCTCCTGGTCACGTGCTCGTCATCTCCGGGCCTCGGACCCGGACTGCCGGGCCCCGGGGCGGACGGCAGGATGGGCACCGACCGCAGGTCCCGACGTGACGGAGGACGAGCCGTGAGCGAACCCGGCACCGACGTGCCCGACGCCGACCGCGCGGAGCAGGAGGCGCTGCTGGACCCGCCCGCCGTGTCCGTCGCCGGGGACGCGACGCCGCCCGGTGAGGACGTCCCCGAGGCCGACGCCCTCGAGCAGCAGCTGGCGGCCCGGCCCGGCGAGGCCGGCAGCCCGCTGCGCCCGGTGGGGGACCGGGAGGCGAACGACGCCGACGTGCTCGAGCAGGAGTCCGACGTCCCGGTCGACGACGACGAGGCCCCGCTCTGAGCTGACGTCAGCTCGCCCGGCGGCCCGCCGGGGCCAGGGGCGGCGGCAGGGGCTCGGGCGGGGGCACCGGCTCCGGCGGCGGCACCGGGGTGGGCCCCGGCTCCGGCAGCGGGGGCGGCGCCGGCTCGGGCCCCGGTGGAGGCGGCCCCGGCAGCGGCGGCGGGATGGGCGCCGGGCCGGGCACGGGCGGGGTGGTCAGGCCCCGCTGAGCGCTCGCGGACACGGTCCCCATCGCAGCCGGGACCGGCTCGCGGGCGACAGGGCCGGAGGTCGCTGCGCGCTCGGGGACCGGTCGACGCGGCTGCCGGCGCCGGGCACGACGTCGCCGCGGGGCGCGCGGTCGGTGCCGGGTGGTGGGCCGTCACCTTCCCCTCGGCGTCCGGGATTGGTTAGGCTTCCCTTACTTGTGTCGGAGATCGCAGAGGGAGCGCCATGACGACGAGTCCCGGCCGGGATCCCGCCCCGCCCGCCGTGCTGATCGACGCGGCCGAGCGGGCCCGCACGGTCGCCTGCCGGTCCGCCGCCGCCCTCTGCGTCCGCGGCCTGTCGCCCGGGCGGCCGCTGGCGCACGCCACGACCGCCTTCGGCCAGGTGCTCGTCCTCGTGCCGGCCGACGGCGAGGTGGCCACCGCCCTGGAGGAGGAGACCGACCGCTCCACCGTGCTCATGGTCAGCGACCGGGCGCCGGTGCCCCTGCGGGACTCGCTGCGGGCCCAGCTGTGGCTCTCCGGCTGGCTGACGGCGGTGCGCCCGGCCGACCAGCGGACCGCGGCGCTGGCCTTCGCCGAGGTGCGCCCGGACGGGCACCTGCTCGACGTCGGGAGCGGGGCGCTGCTGCTGCGCCTGGACCTCGCCGAGGTGGTGCTGCGGGAGGGGGAGCACTGCACCGAGGTCAGCCCGCCGGAGTTCGCCGCCGCCCGCCCCGACCCGCTGGTCGACGTCGAGGAGGGGATGCTGCGGCACCTCGACCGTGACCACCCGGAGGTGATGGCGCTGCTGCGCAGCCGCATCCCCGCCGGGGAGCTCGGCCCGCGCGACGTCGTCCGGCCGCTGGGCGTCGACCGCCTGGGGTACCGGCTGCGCATCGAGCGCCCGACCAGCTCCCGCGACCTGCGCATCCGGTTCCCGCGGCCGCTGACCTGCCCGGGGCAGCTGCAGGCGGCCACCCGCCAGCTGCTCTGCGCCGCGCGCGCCGACCTGGCCGCCCGCGGCTGAGCGCCGGTGTCGGGAGCGACGCCCCCCGTCCTGCGCCTCCGGACGGCGGTGTCGCTCCCGACACCGCGACTCAGCCGGCGTTGTCGGCCAGCAGCTGCGCGAGCCGGGTGCGCCGCGGCCGGACGTCGACCTGGCTCACCGCGCGGGCCAGCGCCGCCCCGCTGGCGTGCACGATCGACAGGTGCCGCTGCGCGCGGGTGAGCGCGGTGTAGACCAGCGGTCGCGACAGCATCCCGCCGGCCTCGGGCGGGAGGACGACGACCACGCCGGGCCACTCCGAGCCCTGCGCGCGGTGCACCGTGATCGCCCAGCCGTGCCGCAGGTCGCTCATGGCCGACCCGCTGACCGTCACCGGCCCGGAGGCGAAGTCGACGTCGAGGGTGCCGTCGCCGGTGCCGGTGACCACGCCGACCTCGCCGTTGGCGAACCCGATCGGCTCCAGGTCCAGGTGGTTGGCGGTGGCCACCACGCGGTCGCCGACGTCGAAGCCCCACACCGTGCCGTCGCCCGGGTTCAGCTTCTCCTTGAGCGCCTTGTTCAGCTCGATGGTGCCCGCCGGGCCGCGGTGCACGGGGGTCACCACCTGCACGGTGGCCGGGTCGATGCCCAGGGCCCGCGGGATGGAGTCGGTGACCAGTTGGACCACCCGCTTGGCCGCCTCGGCGCTCCCGGTGGCCGGCACGACGACCACCTCGCGGTCGGGGGAGTCCACCGGCGGCAGCGCCCCGCCCCGGACGGCGTTGGCCAGCCGCGCGATCGCCCCGCCCTCGGCCTGCCGGTAGAGGGTGGTGAGCTCGGTGACCGGCACGACGCCGGAGTCGATGAGGTCGCCGAGCACGTGCCCGGGGCCGATCGAGGGCAGCTGCGCGGGGTCGCCGACCAGCAGCAGGTGGGTGCCGTCCTGGCAGGCCTCCAGCAGCGCCGCGGTCAGCTCGACGTCGAGCATCGAGGCCTCGTCGACCACGACCACGTCGGCGTCCAGCGGCCACTCCTCGTTGCGGGCGAACCCGCCGGAGGTGCCCTGCGCGCCGAGCAGGCGGTGCACGGTGACCGCCGGGTGGTCGGTGAGCTCCTCCAGCCGCTTGGCCGCCCGGCCGGTGGGCGCGGCGAGCGCCACCTCGGAGCCCTTCGAGCGCAGCAGGGTCACGATCGCCGCCACCGTGCGGCTCTTGCCGGTGCCCGGCCCGCCGGTCAGCAGCGAGACCCCGGCGCCGAGGACCTGGGCGACGGCCGCCTTCTGCGCCTCGTCCAGGCCCTTGGCCACCGACCGGACGGCGGCCGGGTCGGCGATCCGCTCGGCGGTGGCGGCCAGCCGGGCCACGTTCTCGGCGACCGCCTCCTCGGCCATGCCGTAGCGGGCCAGGGACAGCACCCGCAGCGCCGGGTCCGGCTCGGGCAGCTCGTCGTCCGGACCCAGGGCGTCCTCGTCGAACTCCGGCTCCGGCGGCTCGTGGTCGAGCACGTCGCCGGACTCCACCGCGGCCACGATCGCCGCCGCCGGGTCGGCGATCTGCTCGGCGCGCAGGGCGGCGACCACCAGGTCGACGGGCAGCACGGTGTGCCCGTCGCGGGTCGCCGTCCGCAGGGTCATCGCGACGATCGCCCGGCCGCGCCGGCTGTCCTGCCGGTCGGCTCCGGGGAGGACGGCGATGGCCAGCCGGTCGGCGTCGGTGAGGGTCACCCCGGGCAGGCCCAGCAGCGCCCACGGGTCGTCGCGCAGCCGCCGGGCCGCGTCGGTGCCGAGGGCGTCGGCGGCGGTGGCGGCCAGCCGCGCGTCGAGCCCGGCGCCGACCAGCAGCTCGACCACCTCGTACGTGGGCGCCGCGGCCAGGAAGCTGGAGAACAGCCGCTCGGCGCGCTGCCGGCCGACGCGGGGCAGCTTCAGCAGCCGGTCGGCGGTGACGTCGTCGGGCGAGGTGATCCCCGCCGCGGGCAGCTCGGCCGCCGTCCGCTTGCCCAGGCCCGGCCACAGGCCCGCGGTGCAGAAGGCGGTGAAGACGGGGTCGGTGGCGAGGGCCGGGCGGGTCATCGGCGCTCCGGGTAGCCGAAGTAGGGCGCCGAGACGTCCTCGAGCGCCGTGCGGATCGCCGCGGGCAGCCGGACGGCCTCGGCGTCCAGGGAGGCCTGCAGCTGCTGGGCGGTGCGCGCGCCCACGACGGGCGCGGTCACGCCGGGGCGGTCGCGCACCCACGCGAGGGCGACCGCGAGCGGGGAGGTGCCCAGCCCGTCGGCGGCGGTGATCACGGCCTCCACGATCCGGTCGGACGTCGGGGTGCGCAGCTCGTCGATGAAGCCCTGCCACTGCGGGGAGGCGGCGCGGGACTCCGACGGCGTGCTGTGCCGGTACTTGCCGGTGAGCAGCCCGCGCCCCAGCGGCGACCAGGCCAGGACGCCGAGGCCGAGCGCCTCCGCCGCCGGCACGACCTCGCGCTCCACGCCGCGCTGCAGCAGCGAGTACTCGACCTGGGTGCTGACGACCGGCACCCGGCCCGGCCAGGCGCGCTGCCAGGTGGCCGCCTGCGCGGTCTGCCAGCCGGTGAAGTTGCTGATCCCCACGTAGCGCACCCGCCCGGAGGTGACCGCGGTGTCGCAGGCGGCGAGGGTCTCCTCGAGCGGCGCGGTGTCGTCCCAGGCGTGCAGCTGCCACAGGTCGACGTGGTCGACGCCCAGCCGTTCCAGCGACGCGTCCAGCGCGGCCAGCAGGTGCCCGCGCGAGGCGCCGCGGCCCATCGGCCCGGGCGAGGTGCGGCCCACGGCCTTGGTGGCGATCAGCACGTCGGAGCGGGGGACGACGTCGGAGAGCAGCCGGCCCAGGGTGCGCTCGCTGTCCCCGTCGCAGTAGACGTCCGCGGTGTCGACCAGCGTGCCGCCGGCGTCGACGAAGGCCGTCAGCTGCATCGCGGCCTCGTCCTCGTCGGTGTCCCGCCCCCAGGTCATGGTGCCCAGCGCGAGGCGGGAGACGACCAGACCGCTGCGGCCCAGCGCGCGTTGTTCCACGGAGGGCCAACCTACCGGCGAGCCCCCGGCCGGGCCGGGGAGCGGCGGCCGCGGAGCGGCGCGCCGGGATCGGGCCCGGCCCGCCTAGGCTGGCCTCCCGTGCTCCGAGGAACCGATCCCGCCCGCCGCCGCACCGCCCGACCCGGACGGGGGCCGGCCGCGCGATGAGCTGGCTCGAGGCCGTCGTCCTGGGCCTGGTGCAGGGCCTGACCGAGTTCCTGCCGATCTCCTCCAGCGCGCACCTGCGCGTGGTGGGGGAGGCCTTCGGCTGGGGTGACCCCGGCGCGGCGTTCACCGCCATCACCCAGATCGGCACCGAGGCGGCGGTGCTGCTCTACTTCCGGCGCGACATCGGGCGGATCATCCGCACCTGGGTCCTGTCGCTGGGGGACCGCCGGCTGCGCTCGGACCCCGACGCGCGCATGGGCTGGCTGATCATCGTGGGCAGCGTGCCGATCGTCGTCCTCGGGCTGCTGCTGCAGGACCGCATCGAGACCACCTTCCGCAGCCTGTGGATCGTCGCCACCGCCCTGATCGCCTTCTCGCTGGTCCTGTACTGGGCCGACCGGGTGGGCTCGAAGAAGCGGGAGCTGGACCAGCTGACCGTGGGTCACGGCATCGCCTTCGGCTTCGCCCAGGCGATGGCACTGGTCCCCGGCGTCTCCCGCTCCGGCGGCACGATCACGATGGGGCTGTTCCTCGGCTACTCGCGCTCGGCCGCGGCCCGCTACTCGTTCCTGCTGGCCGTGCCGGCGGTGCTCGGGTCGGGCGTCTTCCAGGCCTACGAGGCGCTCACCGGCGGCACGGAGGGCGAGCAGGTCGCGTGGGGCCCGACGGTCCTGGCCACGGTGCTGGCCTTCGGCGTGGGCTGGACGGTCATCGCCTGGCTGCTGCGCTACCTCGACCGCGGCAGCTTCACCCCGTTCGTCGCCTACCGGGTGGTGCTCGGCGCGCTCATCCTGGTCCTGCTCGGCACCGGCGTGATCGCGGCCCAGTAGGAGGAACCGTCCTCCTCACCGTTCGCGAGCTCGCGGCGGGCCCCTGCGCGGGGGCCTGCCAGGCATAGGGTCGGCGGTCGTGACCACCGTGATCCTCCTGCGGCACGGCCGGACGACGGCCAACGCCGGCGGCGTCCTGGCCGGCTGGACCCCGGGCGTGCAGCTCGACGAGACCGGGCAGGCGCAGGCGAAGGCGGTGGGAGAGCGGCTGGCGCCGGTGCCGCTGGCCGCGGTGGTGAGCAGCCCGCTGGAGCGCTGCCGGCAGACCGCCGAGGCCGTCCTGGACGGGCGGTCGCTGGAGCTGCGGACCGACGACCGGCTCGGCGAGGCCCGCTACGGCGACTGGACCGGCCGGCCGCTCAAGGAGCTGGTCAAGGAGCCGCTGTGGAAGGTGGTCCAGGCCCACCCGTCGGCCGCGGTCTTCCCCGGCGACGAGGGGGAGGGGCTGGCGCAGACCCAGGCGCGGGCGGTCGCCGCCGTGCGGGCGTGGAACGCCACCCTCGGGCCCGACGCGGTGTGGCTGGCCTGCAGCCACGGTGACGTGATCAAGGCCGTCCTCGCCGACGCGCTGGGCCTGCACCTGGACCAGTTCCAGCGGATCGTCGTCGACCCCGCCTCCGTCTCGGTGGTCACCTACACCGAGACCCGTCCCTTCGTCGTCCGCATGAACGACACCGGTGGGGACGTCGCCGCGCTGGTGCCGCCGAAGAAGAAGGGCCGGCGGCGGAAGAAGGCCGACTCCGACGCCGTCGTCGGCGGGGGCGCGGGCGCGACGGTGTGACCTGGGCGTCTCGGCGCGACCGGTCGGCGCCTCCGCGTAACCTGGGTCCCGTGTCGCGCCAGGTCCACCTCTTCGACCGCCCGTCCCGGTTCGTCGCAGGCACGGTCGGGCAGCCCGGCGAGCGCACCTTCTACCTGCAGGCCTCCGACGCCTCGGGCCGGGTGGTCAGCGTGGCGCTGGAGAAGACGCAGGTGCAGGTGCTGGCCGACCGGATGAACGAGCTGCTCGACGAGATCGCCACGCGCCCCGGCGTCGTCGTCCCGCCCGACGCGGAGGTCGACGACCTCGAGCCGCTCACCGCGCCGGTCGACGAGGAGTTCCGGGTCGCCGCCATGGGCCTGGCCTGGGACGGCGAGGCGCAGGCCGTCGTCGTCGAGGCCGTGGCCGCCGGCGACGAGCCGGTGGACGAGGACGCGATCCTCTCCGACAGCGAGGACGGCCCCGACGCGCTGCGGGTGACGATCACCCCCGCGGCCGCCCGCGCCTTCGTCGTCCGCGCGCGCCGGGTGGTGGCCGCCGGCCGGCCCGCCTGCCCGCTGTGCTCGCTGCCCCTGGACCCCAGCGGGCACGTCTGCCCGCGGCAGAACGGCTACCGCCGCTGAGCCCCGCACCCCGTCCCCGATGACCGAGCGCCCCGCAGACCCGGCGTCGGACCTGCGCCCGCCGGCGGACGACGGCGAGGCCCGCCGCCTGCTGCTCGACGGCGAGATCGACCTCGAGGGCCGGATGCTCGACGCCAGCAACGTCACCCTCGTCGGCACCATCCGCACCGACGAGCTCGAGGCCGAGTGCGTCTACAAGCCCGTGGCGGGGGAGCGGCCGCTGTGGGACTTCCCCGACGGCACGCTGGCCGGCCGCGAGGTCGCCGCCGCGCTGGTGTCGGAGGCCACCGGCTGGCGGGTCGTGCCGCCCACGGTGCTCCGGGACGGCCCGTTCGGGCCCGGCATGGTGCAGCTGTGGGTCGACGGTGACCCCGACGTGGACCTGGCCGCCTTCGTGCGCTCCGACCACCCGGGGCTGCGGCGGATGGCGGTGTTCGACGCGGTCGTGAACAACGCCGACCGCAAGGGCGGGCACATCATCCCGACCCCCGACGGCCACGTGTACGGCGTCGACCACGGCATCTGCTTCTCCGTCGACCCGAAGCTGCGGACGCTGCTGTGGCGCTGGGCCGGCAAGCCGCTGCCCGCCGAGGCCCTCGAGGTGCTCGAACGGCTGACCGGTGACCTGCTGGGCGACCTGGGGGAGCGGCTGCACGAGCACCTCACCCGCCGGGAGGTGCGCCGCACCCAGCAGCGGGTGGCCGACCTGCTGCGCACCGGCCGGCACCCGCAGCCCAGCGGCGACTGGCCCGCCCTGCCCTGGCCGCCGTTCTGAGAGCCCCCGCGAGATCTGCACAGTGGTGGCCGTCAGGCCGCTGATGGCCACCACTGTGCAGATCTCGCGTCGGTCGGGCGACAGTGGGCACATGCCGCACCGTTCGCGCCTGGCGATCCTGCTGCTCGACCTGCCGCCGGAGCACCACGTGGCGGGGCTGGACTTCTGGTCGGCGGCCACCGGTCACCCGGTGACGCCCGACCCCTCCGACGACGACTGGAACTCCCTCGGCTCCTTCGGCGACGGCTTCCACCTGGAGGTGCAGCGGACCGGGGAGGGCACGCCGCCGCGGTGGCACGTCGACGTGGAGACCGACGACATCCCGGCCGAGGTGGCCCGGCTGGAGGGCCTCGGCGCCCGCCGGCTGGCCGACATGGGCTCGTTCTGGCAGATGACCGACCCCGCCGGGCTCGTGTTCTGCGTCGTCGGCATCCAGACCGGCGAGGCCTTCGAGCGGTACGCCACCACCTGGCCCTGAGCGGTCACTCGAGCTCGACCAGGTCGATCATGGCGGCCGCCTGGAGCCCGTCGCCGTCCACGGTGAGGACCTCCAGCGGCAGCCGGCGCCACACGGCGAGCAGCAGGTCGCCCGCGGTGCCGGTGAGCGCGGCGATGGGGAACGGGCGGCTGCCGGCGAAGAGGGTGCGCTCGGCGTCGGCGTCCACCGCGTGGAAGACCACGGGGTGGGCGGTGTCGGGCGGTCCGTCCGGGAACACGGCGGGGACCATGACGTCCAGCCACTCGTCGAGCCCGTCGAGGCCCACGTCGGCCGGGATGGGACGGATGTCGCCGAGCACCTCCTCGACGTCGGCGGTGTGCACGACCGCCTCCATGGCCTGGCGGCGGAGCACGAAGGCGACGTCCTGCCGCGGAGCCCACGTCCACACCCGCTCGGCCGGGTCGGCGCCGGCCAGGACCGTCTCCAGCTCGGCCGACTGCGCCAGGCCGTAGCCCAGCAGCTCTTCGTCGGGACGGCGCACCGGCTCGGCGTAGCCGGTGGGGTCGACGGCCCGGGTGCGCACCACCCACGCCCAGAAGTGCTGCACCTCGGCCAGGTGCCAGACCAGGTCGGCCAGCGTCCAGCCGGGACACCCGGCCACCGGCGCGGCCCAGCCCCGGGCGAGGACCGCCTCCGCGGCGGCGTCGGCGAAGCGCGCGTTCGCCTTCTGCAGGACCGGTAGGTACTGGTCGAGTTCCATGATCCACCTCCTGCGTGGGCCGGTGCCGACACCGACAGCATGAGGGTCGCCGGGCGCGGTCGGTAGCCGCATCTAGGCTCGGGGCGTGCTCGCCTGGCCTGCTCCGCTCCTGCCGACCCTCCCGGGCACTGGTCCCGTGCTCGAGCTGTACGACACCGCCCGCGGCGAGGTCGTCGCCACCTCCCCGGGGGACACCGCCCGGATGTACGTCTGCGGGATCACCCCGTACGACGCCACCCACCTGGGCCACGCGGCCACCTACCTGGCCTTCGACCTGGTCAACCGGGTGTGGCGGGACGCCGGGCACGCGGTCCACTACGTGCAGAACGTCACCGACATCGACGACCCGCTGCTCGAGCGCGCCGAGCGCGACGGCGAGGACTGGGTCGTCCTCGGGATGCGGGAGACGGCGCTGTTCCGGGAGGACATGACCGCGCTCCGGGTGCTGCCGCCCGAGGACTACGTGGGCGCGGTCGAGTCGATCCCGCGGATCGTGGCCCACATCGAGGACCTGCTCGACGAGGGCCTGGCCTACGTGCTCGACGACGGCACCGGCGACGTCTACCACGACGTCGCGCAGGCGCCGGGCTTCGGCGGGGAGTCCCGCTACGACGAGGCCACCATGCTGCGTTTCTTCGCCGAACGGGGCGGCGACCCCGACCGCGCGGGCAAGCGCAACCGGCTCGACCCCCTGCTCTGGCGGGGCGAGCGGCCGGGGGAGCCGGCCTGGCCCGGCCCGCGTGGCACCGCCGGCCGGCCCGGCTGGCACATCGAGTGCGCCACGATCGCGCTGGAGACCATCGGCATGGGCTTCGACGTCCAGGGCGGGGGCAGCGACCTGGTCTTCCCGCACCACGAGTACTCCGCCGTCCACGCCGAGGCGCTGACCGCCACGGCGACCGGGGTGAAGGGGCCCTTCGCCCGGGCCTACGTGCACGCGGCGATGATCGGCCTGGACGGCGAGAAGATGAGCAAGAGCCGGGGCAACCTGGTGTTCGTCTCCAAGCTGCGCGGTGAGGGCGTCGACCCGATGGCGATCCGCCTGGCGCTGCTGTCGGGGCACTACCGCACCGACCGCGCCTGGACGCCGGACCTGCTGCGGGAGGCCGAGCAGCGGCTGGCCACCTGGCGCCGGGCCGTGGCCCGCGACGCCGGCGCGCCCGCCGCGCCGGTGCTGCAGGGCCTCCGCGAGCGGCTGTCCGACGACCTCGACAGCCCGGGGGCGATCGCGCTGGTCGACGCCTGGGCGGCGCGGACGCTGGCCGCCGCGGACGGCGACGAGCTGGAGGAGGGCGCCCCGTCGATCGTGTGCGACGCGGTCGACGCGCTGCTCGGTGTCGCGCTGGACTCGTGCGCCGCGGGTACGGCCCTGCAGGACCGCTGATGGAACGGGGGCCCTTCCGGCTGGTGGACCGGGCCGCGCGGGAGGCCGCCGAGGAGGACCTCGCGCCCGCCGCCACCCGGTCGGCGGCGACCCGCGGCCGGGCGCTGGCCGAGCCCGAGGACCCCCTGCGGACGGCGTTCGAGCGGGACCGCGACCGGATCCTGCACGCCAAGGCCTTCCGCCGGCTCAAGCACAAGACGCAGGTCTTCCTCAACCCCGACGGCGACCACTTCGTCACCCGGCTGACCCACACCCTCCAGGTCACCCAGGTGGCCCGCTCGCTGGCCCGCGCCCTGGGCCTCAACGAGACCCTGGCCGAGGCGATCGCGCTGGCTCACGACCTCGGCCACTCGCCGTTCGGGCACATCGGAGAGGACGCCCTGGAGCCCTACGTCCCGGGCGGCTGGCACCACGCCGCCCAGGGGGTGCGGATCGTCGAGGTGCTCGAGCGGCTCAACCTCACCTGGGAGGTCCGCGACGGCATCCGCGCGCACAGCTGGAAGATCGACCCGCCTCCGGAGACCCGCGAGGCCGAGTGCGTCCGCTACGCCGACCGGATCGGCTACCTGTCCCACGACGCGCTGGACGCCGTCCGGGCCGGGGTGCTGCGGGTGGCCGACCTGCCGGCCCGCGCCCGCGCCGCGTTCGGCGACCCGGGCAGCGAGATGGTCGGCGCCATGATCGACGCCGTCGTCGAGGGGTCGCTGTCGGCGGAGAACACCGCCGGCGCCGTCGTGATGGCGCCCGAGCAGCTGGCGGCGATGCACGAGCTGCGGACGTTCATGTTCGAGCGGGTCTACGCCTCCGAGACCGCCGCGGGGCAGAAACAACTGGCGATCGACGTCACCCGCCGGCTGGTCGACCACCACCTGGCCCACCCGGAGCTGATACCGGCGTCCTACCGCGACACCGAGGCCGACCCCACCACGCAGGTGGTGGACTACGTGTCCGGGATGACCGACCGGTTCGCCCTGGCCATGCACGACCGCCTCTTCGACGCCGACGCCACGTCGGCGATGCGCCCGCTGCTCCGCCTGCCGTAGACCGCTCCGCCCGCGCCCGGCAACCGCCGTGCGCGGGCCACGCCGCTCCGTCACTCAACCGTTATCCCCAACATAGGCACGCCGAGAGGCGCCAGCCGACTGCGGTACCGAGGGGAGGGGAGGGCAGCGACGCGGGGAGCCACCGACGGCGGCGCAGCGCAAGGGCCCCGTCGCCCCCCACCTCTCGCCCGCTCGAGGCGGGACCCTGCGACGGGGCCGGGATCAGGTCGTGCCGCCGCGGCGGCGCAGATACCTCTCGAACTCGCGGGCGATGGCGTCGCCGCTGGCGTTGGACAGGTCGCTCTCGGTGGCCCGCTCCTCGAGGGAGCGCACGTACTCGACGACCTCGGCGTCCTCGTTGGCCATCTCGTCGACGGTCTTCACCCAGTCCTCGGCCTGCTGCGGGAGGACGCCGAGCGGCACGGCGAGCTCGAGGACCTCCTCGACCCGCTGGAGCAGCGCCACGGTGGCCCGGGGGGAGGGCGGCTGGGAGACGTAGTGCGGCACGGCCGCCCAGAAGCTGATCGCGGGCAGCCCGGCCTGCACGCAGGCGTCCTGGAAGACGCCGAGGATGCCGGTGGGGCCCTCGTAGCGGGAGGTCTCCAGGCCCCACCGCTCGGCGGACTCGGCGTCGTAGGCCGACCCGCTCACCGGCGTGGGCCGGGTGTGCGGCGTGTCGGCCAGCAGCGCGCCGAGGCCGACGACGGTCTGCGCGCCGAGCTCCCGGCACAGCTCGATGAGCTCCTCGCAGAAGCCGCGCCAGCGCATGTTGGGCTCGATGCCCCGGATGAGGACGACGTCGCGGTCCGAGCCCGGCGGTCGCGCGACGGAGATGCGGGTGGTGGGCCACTCGATCCGCCGGCTCACCCCTCCGATGAGCGAGACGGTGGGCCGGTTGACCTGGAAGTCGTAGTAGTCCTCGGGATCGAGCGCGGCGAGCGGGGTGGCGTCCCAGATGAGCTCGAGGTGTTCCAGCGCCCCGGTGGCGGCGTCCCCGGCGTCGTTCCAGCCCTCGAAGGCGACGACCACCACGGGGTCGCTCAGCCGGGGCAGGTCCTCAGGGGTGGACTTCGGGTCGATCACCCCTGGAAGCCTACGTCGCAGGGGAGGACACGCCGCGTGTGCGCCGACCCGTGCGTGTGGCCGCCGTCCCCCGGAGGAGCGACTCACCGCGGGACGGGGCGGCTACCCTGACTCGGTGCCGTCCCGCAACACGTCTTCCGCCCCTCCGAAGGGGACGACGGTCGCCGACGAGGAGGCCCCGGTCCTCCGCCCCGACGCCACGGCGGCGCTCACGGCCCTGCTCCGGGAGCGCATCCTGGTGCTCGACGGGGCCATGGGGACGGCGATCCAGCGCGACCGGCCCGACGAGGCCGGCTACCGCGGCGAGCGCTTCGCCGACTGGCCCACCGACGTGCAGGGCAACAACGACCTGCTCTGCCTGACGCAGCCCGAGCTGGTCGCCGGCATCCACCGCGAGTACCTCGAGGCCGGCGCGGACCTCGTCGAGACGAACACGTTCAACGCCAACCGGATCTCGCTGCGCGACTACGGCATGGGCGACCTCGCCCGCGAGATCAACGTCGCCGCCGCCCGGCTCGCCCGCCGGGAGTGCGACGCGATGACCCGGCGCACCCCCGGCCGGCCGCGCTTCGTCGTCGGCGCGCTGGGCCCGACCAGCCGCACGGCGTCCATCTCGCCCGACGTCAACGACCCCGGCGCCCGCAACGTCACCTACGACGAGCTGGTCGAGGCCTACCTCGAGCAGGCCGGCGGCCTGGTCGACGGCGGCTGCGACGTGCTGATCGTCGAGACGATCTTCGACACGCTCAACGCCAAGGCGGCGGTCTTCGCGCTGGAGACCCTGTTCGAGCAGCGGGGGCGCCGTTGGCCGGTGATGATCTCCGGGACGATCACCGACGCCTCCGGGCGGACCCTGTCGGGGCAGGTGACCGAGGCGTTCTGGCACTCCGTGCGGCACGTCGACCCGCTGCTGGTCGGCCTCAACTGCGCGCTGGGCGCCCGGGAGATGCGGCCCTACCTCGCCGAGATCGCGCGGGTCGCCGACACGTTCGTCTCCTGCTATCCCAACGCCGGCCTGCCCAACGCCTTCGGCGAGTACGACGAGTCGCCGGAGGAGACCGCCGCGCTGGTCGGGGAGTTCGCCGCCAGCGGCCTGGTCAACCTCGTGGGCGGCTGCTGCGGCACCACCCCCGAGCACATCGCCGTCCTGGCCGCGGCGGTCGAGGGCACCACCCCCCGCACCCCGCCGCAGGTGGCCCCGGCGCTGCGGCTGTCGGGCCTCGAGCCGCTCACCGTCACCGGCGAGAGCCTGTTCGTCAACGTCGGCGAGCGCACCAACATCACCGGCTCGGCCCGCTTCCGGAACCTGATCAAGGCCGGCGACTACACCACCGCGCTGGCCGTCGCCCGCCAGCAGGTCGAGGCCGGCGCCCAGGTCATCGACGTCAACATGGACGAGGGGATGATCGACGGCGTCGAGGCGATGGACCGCTTCACGAAGCTGATCGCCGCCGAGCCGGACATCTCCCGCGTCCCGATCATGATCGACTCCTCGAAGTGGGAGGTCATCGAGGCCGGGCTGAAGAACGTCCAGGGCAAGGCGATCGTCAACTCCATCTCCCTGAAGGCGGGGGAGGAGGACTTCGTCCGGCAGGCCCGGCTGTGCCGCAAGTACGGCGCGGCGGTGGTGGTGATGGCCTTCGACGAGGCCGGCCAGGCCGACAGCCTCGAGCGGCGCACCCAGGTCTGCCGGCGCGCCTACGACGTCCTCACCGAGCGGGTCGGGTTCCCCGCCGAGGACGTCATCTTCGACCCCAACGTCTTCGCCGTCGCCACGGGCATCGAGGAGCACGCCGGCTACGGGCGCGACTTCATCGAGGCGACCCGCTGGATCAAGCAGCACCTGCCCGGGGCCCTGGTCTCCGGCGGGATCTCCAACGTCTCGTTCTCCTTCCGCGGCAACAACCGCGTGCGGGAGGCGATCCACGCCGTCTTCCTGTACCACGCGATCGCGGCCGGCCTGGACATGGGCATCGTCAACGCCGGCGCCCTGGAGGTCTACGACGAGGTCCCGGCGCAGCTGCGGGAGCGCATCGAGGACGTCGTCCTCAACCGGCGGCCGGACGCGACCGAGCGGCTGCTGGAGATCGCGGGCGACTACGCGGGGGACGGCGCGGCCCGCGAGGTCGCCACCGACGAGTGGCGGTCCCTGCCGGTGGGGGAGCGGATCACCCACGCGCTGGTGAAGGGCATCGACGAGTTCGTCGAGGCCGACACCGAGGAGCTGCGGGCGCAGATCAGCGCGCGCGGCGGCCGGCCCATCGAGGTCATCGAGGGCCCGCTGATGGCGGGCATGAACGTGGTCGGCGACCTGTTCGGCGCCGGCAAGATGTTCCTGCCGCAGGTGGTGAAGTCCGCGCGGGTCATGAAGAAGGCCGTCGCCTACCTGATCCCGTTCATCGAGGCGGAGAAGCAGCCCGGGGACGCCGAGCGCAGCAACGGCAAGGTCGTCATGGCCACCGTCAAGGGCGACGTCCACGACATCGGCAAGAACATCGTCGGCGTCGTCCTGCAGTGCAACAACTACGACGTCGTCGACCTCGGCGTCATGGTCCCCGCGCAGCGGGTGCTCGACGCGGCCAAGGAGGAGGGCGCCGACATCATCGGCCTCTCCGGGCTCATCACGCCCTCCCTCGACGAGATGGCCCACCTGGCGGCCGAGATGGAGCGCCAGGGCTTCGACGTCCCCCTGCTGATCGGCGGGGCGACCACCTCCCGGGCGCACACCGCGGTCAAGGTCGCGCCGCGCTACCACGGCCCGGTCATCTGGGTGAAGGACGCCTCGCGGTCGGTGCCCGTGGTCGCGGCCCTGCTGTCGGACGAGCAGCGCCCGCGGTTGCTGGCCGAGACCGAGAGCGACTACGCGGCCCTGCGCGAGCGGCACGCCGCCCGGCAGGACACCCGGTCGATGCTGCCGCTGGCCACCGCCCGCGCGGCGGCGCCCGAGTTCGACTGGAGCGGCTACCACCCCCCGCGGCCGCGGATGCTGCTGCAGCAGGCCCGGGACGCCGGCCCGGAGCACCGGCACGGCGTGGCCACCCAGTTCGTGCGGACGATGGCCGACCAGCCGATCGAGGAGCTGCGCCGCTACATCGACTGGCAGCCGTTCTTCAACGCCTGGGAGATGCGCGGCCGGTTCCCCGACATCCTGCACAACCCGGCGACCGGCGAGGCCGCCCGGCGGCTCTACGAGGACGCGCAGGCGATGCTCGACCGGATCGTCCGGGAGCGGTGGCTGCGGGCCACCGGGGTGTTCGGCCTGTTCCCGGCCAACCGGGTGGACGGCGAGGACATCGCGGTCTACACCGACGAGTCCCGCCGCGTCGTGCGGGCGACCCTGCACCAGCTGCGGCAGCAGACCGAGGGCCGGGACGGCGCACCGCGCAAGTCGCTGGCCGACTTCGTCGCCCCCGCCGACAGCGGCCTGCCCGACTTCGTCGGCGCCTTCGCCGTGACCGCCGGCATCGGCCTGGCCGAGCGGGTGGCGGAGTTCAAGAAGGCCAACGACGACTACAGCGCAATCCTGCTCGAGGCGCTGGCCGACCGGCTCGCCGAGGCCTTCGCCGAGCGGCTGCACCAGCGGGTGCGCACGGAGTTCTGGGGCTACGCGGCCGACGAGCGGCTCGGCAACGACGCGCTGATCGCCGAGAGGTACACCGGCATCCGGCCGGCGCCGGGGTACCCGGCCTGTCCCGAGCACACCGAGAAGCGGACCATCTGGGAGCTGCTGGACGTCGAGGCCGCCACCGGCATCCAGCTGACCGAGAGCATGGCCATGTGGCCGGGTGCGGCGGTCAGCGGCCTGTACTTCTCGCACCCGCAGTCGCGGTACTTCGTGCTCGGGCGCATCGGCCGCGACCAGGTCGAGGACTACGCGCGGCGCAAGGGCTGGACGGTCGCCGAGGCGGAGCGCTGGCTCGCGCCCAACCTGGGCTACGGCACCGACGACGACTGAGGACGCGCCGCGGGGCCGAGGGTGCGGCCACCATCACGCCGGGCGGGGTGCCCGAGCCCCGGCCCGGCGCCGGTGCGCGCCGTACCGTGGTGACAGTGCGCACCCCTGAGCCCCGATCCCTGAGCGACGCGGCCCTCCCCCTCGCCGGCCCGGTGCAGGCGGTGCTGTTCGACATGGACGGCACCCTCGTGGAGACCGAGCAGTACTGGGGCGAGGCGATGTTCGCCCTGGCACGTGAGCTGGGCGGCCGCATGTCCGACGCGGCGCGCGAGCGGACCGTCGGCACCAGCATGCGGGTGGCGATGGACATCCTGTACGCCGACCTGGGCGTGGTGCGCAGCGAGGAGCAGTTCCGGGCCGACTGCCGGTGGATCGAGGACCGGGTGGCCGGGCTGCTGGGCGGGGCGATCCACTGGCGGCCCGGAGCCCGGGAACTCATCGCGGAGGTGCGCTCGGCCGCGACGCCGACCGCGCTGGTGACCACCACGCCGCGCCGGCTGGCCGACATCGTGCTGGAGTCGATCAGCCGCGCGTTCCCCGACGTGCCGCCGTTCGACGTCACCGTCTGCGGCGACGAGGTCCCCGCGCGCAAGCCCGACCCGGCGCCCTACCTGCAGGCCATGGCCGCTCTGGGCGTGGCCCCGGACGGCTGCGTGGTGCTGGAGGACTCCGTCGCCGGCGCCACCGCCGGCCTGGCCGCGGGCGCCGCGGTGCTCGGCGTGCCGTCGCTGCAGCCGCTGCCTCCGGCGCCCGGCCTGGTGCTGCGGGACACGCTGGAGGGCGTGGGGCTGGCCGACCTCGCGGACGTCCTGGCCGCGCGGGAGGCCGACCGGCTCGGGGTCTAGGACCCGACCGCGCCGTCGGGTGGCACTGCGCCGTCCAGCGGCACCTCGCGGCCGCGGGAGAGGACCAGCCGGAGGCGCTGCAGGCCGGTGACGTCGCGGGTCAGGTCCCCGTCGGCCAGCAGCAGGTCGGCGTCCAGGCCGGGCGCCAGCCGCCCGGTCCGGTTGGCCAGCCCGCAGGCGCGGGCCGCCCGCCCGGTGGCCGCCGCCAGCGCCTCGGTCACCGGCACGCCGCACTCGCCCACCAGGTCGGCCACCGCCATCGGGACCAGCCCGTGCGCCTTCGGCGGCGAGATCCCGGCGTCGGTGCCGGCCAGCAGGGCGACCCCGGCCCGCTGCAGCGCCGCCACGTTCCCCAGCTGAGCCTCGACGCTGGCCCCGGTGGCGGCCATCCGCGCCCGGACGTGCGGCGGTGGCTCGACGCCGGGCCGCCACCCGAGCGTGGGGCACACGAGGGTGCCCGCCGCGGCCAGGCCGGCGGCGAGCCCGGGGGGCGTCCGGACGCCGTCCGCGGTCAGGCAGCTGCAGTGCTCGATGCCGTCGACCCCGGCGGTCAGGGCCTGCTCCACGGCCGTCAGCGCGTGGGCGTGGGCGGTGACCGGGAGCCCGTGGCGATGGGCCTCGTCGACCACCGCGCGCAGCTCGGCCGGCGAGAACTGGGCGGCGGTGAGGTCGGTCCCCGGGGTCAGGAGCCCGCCGCTGGCCATCACCTTGACCACGCCGGCGCCCCGCTCGGCGCGCTCCCGCACGGCCCGGCGCAGCGCGTCCACGCCGGCGGCCTCGCCACCCATGGACCAGCAGTGCCCGCCGGGGGAGGTGATCGGTGGCCCGGCCGCGACGATCGTCGGCCCGCCGTCGCCGCGCCCGGCGCGCTCGAGGACGGCCCACCGGTGGTCGCCGAGGTCCCGGACGGCGGTGACCCCGGCGCGCAGGTGCTGCCGGCCGGCCTCGGAGATGACCCCGTCGAGCTCATCGGCGGACAGCTCCGGGAGCTGGTCGAGGGCCCGCGGGCTGCTGTCCCCGCACAGGTGCACGTGGGTGTCGACCAGGCCGGGGAGCAGCGTGGTGTCCGCCAGCTCGGTGACCGGGCAGCCGGCCGGTGCGGGCGCCGACCCGGCCTCGACGGCGACGATCGTGCCGCCCTCGACGAGGACCAGCGCGCCGCCCGGCAGCACCCGTTCGCCGTCGAAGGCCCGCGCGGCCCGGTATCCCCGCACGGGGTCACTGTCGACCCCGGGCACCGTCAGCGGAAGGGGCTCGCGGCCCCGTCCCCGGGGCGGCCGGGCTCCCCCTCAGTCCCGCTCGACGATCGGCAGGGACGCCCAGCCGGCCGCGGCCGCCGCCTCCGCCGGGAACGGCGGGGGAGTGCCACCGAACGACGGGCACAGCGCCTGGTGGTCGCACCAGCCGCACAACCGCGTGCGGTTGGGCCGGAAGTCGCCGGTGGCCACCGCCCGCTCGATCGCCGCCCAGATCGCCTGCAGGGTGCGCTCGAAGCGCACCAGCTCGCCCTCCTCGGGCGCGTAGGTCAGCGCGTCGCCGTCGCCCAGGTAGAGCAGCTTGAGCTGGCTGGCCACCACGCCGCGGGTGCGCCACAGCACCAGGGCGTAGAACTTCATCTGGAACAGCGCCTTGGCCTCGAACGCCTCGCGGGGCATGGACCCGGTCTTGTAGTCGACCACCCGCAGCGCCCCGTTGGGCGCGACGTCGAGCCGGTCGACGTAGCCGCGCAGCAGCAACCCGTCGGGGAGGGTGACCTCGACCAGCTGCTCGCGCCCCTGCGGCTCGATGCGCGACGGGTCCTCCAGCGAGAAGTAGGTCTCCACCAGCGTGCCGGCCGAGGCCAGCCACGCCTCCAGGGACTGCCCGACCGGCGCGTCGTCGGCGGCGCCACCCTCGGAGAAGAGCTCCGTCACCTCGGGGTCGGCCCGCAGCTCCTCCCACGCCGGCCCGACCAGCTCGCGAGCGGCCTCGAGCGTCCGCTGGCGCGCGGGCAGGTCGTAGAGCTTCTCCAGCACCGCGTGGACCAGCGTGCCCCGCACGGCGGCCAGGCTCTTGCGCTCGGGGAGCCGGTCGATCGTGCGGAACCGGTAGAGCAGGGGACAGGTCTTGAAGTCCGCCGCCCGGCTCGGGGAGAGCGAGGGCCGGCGCGGGGTCGCCGTCGGGTCGACGGGCGAGTCCGGGGAAGAGGCAGCACCGTCGGTCGGCTGCCCGGTGACCATCGCCGTCATGGGTTCGAGGCTAGGTCGGCCCACCGACAGTTCCGAGTGCGCGCGCCGAGAGGCGCGCCACGCACTCCGTAGGCTGGCCGCCCGTGGACGACCAGCAGCACACCGACGACCCGACCGCCGACCAGCCGCAGCCCCGCCGCGGGGAGCCGGTCCCCGGGGCCTTCGTCGCCGGGGACCGGGTCCAGCTCACCGACCCCAAGGGCCGGCTGCACACCGTCGTCCTGGAGCCGGGCAAGCAGTTCCACACCCACCGGGGCGCGATCGCGCACGACGACCTCATCGGCGCCCCGGAGGGCTCCGTCGTCCACTCCACCGCCAACACCGGCTACCTGGCCTTCCGGCCGCTGCTGGCCGACTTCGTGCTCTCCATGCCGCGCGGCGCGCAGGTCATCTACCCCAAGGACGCCGCCCAGATCGTCGGCTTCGGCGACATCGGCCCGGGCATGCGGGTGCTGGAGGCCGGGGCCGGGTCGGGCGCGCTGAGCTGCTCGCTGCTGCGCGCGGTGGGGGAGCGGGGGAGCCTCACCAGCTACGAGAGGCGGGAGGACTTCGCCGACGTCGCCCGGGCCAACGTCCGGGCCTTCTTCGGGGAGGTGCCGCCGAACTGGTCGCTGCGGCTGGGCGACCTGGGCGACCACCAGGCCGAGGAGGTGGTGGACCGCGTCGTCCTGGACATGCTGGAGCCCTGGGCGGTGTTGCCGACCGTGGCGGCCGCGCTGCGGCCCGGCGGGGTCCTGGTCGGCTACGTCGCGACGACGACCCAGCTGTCGACCTACGTCGAGGCGCTCCGGGCGCAGGGGGTCTGGACCGAGCCGCACGCGTGGGAGTCCCTGCTGCGCCCGTGGCACGCCGTCGGGCTGGCGGTGCGCCCGGAGCACCGGATGGTCGCCCACACGGCCTTCCTGGTGACGGCGCGGCGGCTCGCGGAGGGCGTCGTGGCCCCGCTGCGGCAGCGGCGGGCGCAGAAGGGCTGACCGCTCCAGGGGCGCCCGGGGCGGATCGACACCGAGCCGTTCCCTCCCCGTGACCGGAGCCCCAGCGAGCCCCCGGCACGCTGTCCCCGGGCGTGTATAGATTTGCCTCCTGGCTCTCCCGATGTGTGCGGAGGTGCGCGATGGGCCTGGGTCCCGACGAGTTCCGAGCGCGACGTGAACGTGACGTCTCTGCTCTGCTCAGCCAGATCTCCTACCTCGAGGAGGAGATCGGTCTCCTGCGTCGCAAGGTCGCCGACAGCCCCCGCCAGGTGCGGGCGCTGGAGGAGCGGATCGCCGAGGCGGAGGGCCGTGCGGCGTTCCTCTCCGAGCGCAACGACAAGCTCGCTGCCACGCTGCGCGAGGCGCGCGAGCAGCTGGTGACGCTCAAGGAGGAGGTGGACCGGCTCGGCCAGCCCCCGTCGGGCTACGGCGTCTTCCTGACCCGCCACGAGGACGGCACGGTCGACGTCTTCACCGGCGGCCGCAAGCTGCGCGTGTCGGTCTCCCCGGCGGTGGACGTCGAGGCACTGCAGCACGGCCAGGAGGTCATGCTCAACGAGGCGATGAACGTCGTCGAGGCGTGCGGCTTCGAGCGCGCCGGCGACATCGTCATGCTCAAGGAGCTCCTGGAGCCGATCGACGGCGTGACGCCGCGCGCGCTGGTGATCGGCCACACCGACGAGGAGCGGGTCGTCTACCTGGCCGACTCGCTGACCGGTCAGCCGCTGCGCAGCGGTGACTCCCTGCTGCTGGAGACCCGCTCGGGCTACGTCTACGAGCGGATCCCCAAGAGCGAGGTCGAGGAGCTCATCCTCGAGGAGGTCCCCGACATCGACTACGGCGACATCGGCGGCCTCGCCCGGCAGATCGAGCAGATCCGGGACGCCGTCGAGCTGCCGTTCCTGCACGCCGACCTGTTCCGCGAGTACGAGCTGCGCCCGCCCAAGGGCATCCTGCTCTACGGCCCGCCCGGCTGCGGCAAGACGCTGATCGCCAAGGCGGTCGCCAACTCGCTGGCCAAGAAGGTGGCGGCGGTCCGCGGCGAGAACGCGGCCAAGTCCTACTTCCTCAACATCAAGGGCCCCGAGCTGCTCAACAAGTACGTCGGGGAGACCGAGCGGCACATCCGGCTGGTGTTCCAGCGGGCCCGGGAGAAGGCCAGCGAGGGCACGCCGGTCATCGTCTTCTTCGACGAGATGGACTCGATCTTCCGCACCCGCGGGTCCGGGGTGTCCTCCGACGTGGAGAGCACGATCGTCCCGCAGCTGCTCAGCGAGATCGACGGCGTCGAGGGCCTGGAGAACGTCATCGTCATCGGCGCCTCGAACCGCGAGGACATGATCGACCCGGCGATCCTGCGGCCCGGCCGGCTGGACGTGAAGATCAAGATCGAGCGGCCGGACGCGGAGGCCGCCCGCGACATCTTCAGCAAGTACCTGACCACCTCGCTGCCGATCCACCCCGACGACCTCGCCGAGCACGGCGGCAGCCGCGAGGCCACGATCGCCGGGATGATCCAGCGCACCGTCGAGCGGATGTACACGGAGAGCGAGGAGAACCGCTTCCTCGAGGTGACCTACGCCAACGGGGACAAGGAGGTCCTGTACTTCAAGGACTTCAACTCCGGCGCGATGCTGCAGAACATCGTCGACCGCGCCAAGAAGATGGCCATCAAGGAGCGGCTGGAGGCCGGGCCCGGCGGCGGGCTGCGGGTCGGCCACCTGATGGCGGCGTGCCTCGACGAGTTCAAGGAGAACGAGGACCTGCCCAACACCACCAACCCCGACGACTGGGCGCGGATCTCGGGCAAGAAGGGCGAGCGGATCGTGTACATCCGCACGCTCATCAGCGGCAAGGGCACCGAGTCCGGGCGCGCGATCGACACCGCGACCAACACCGGCCAGTACCTGTAGGAGGACCCTGCTGCCCCCCGCGCCTCGCACGCTCGGCGCGGGTCCCTGCAGCAGGGCCGCTCCAGCACGTCACCAGGCCCGGTCCCCGTTCCGGCGGGGGCCGGGCCGCGGCCGTCCGTGGCGCGGGGGGCGGCCCCGGACGCCCGTCGGCGGGGCGGCCTAGGGTTGGCGCATGAGCGTGCGGCGGGTCATGGGCACCGAGGTCGAGTACGGCATCTCGGTGCCCGGGCAGCCGACGGCGAACCCGACCACCCTGTCCAGCCAGGTGGTGAACGCCTGGGCGGTGGCCGAGGCGCCGACGCCGCGCCGGCCGCGGTGGGACTTCGAGGAGGAGTCCCCGCTGCGCGACGCCCGCGGGTTCGACCTGTCGCCGGCCCAGGCCCTCGACCACAACGACCTCGACGAGGACTCCGGGATGGCCAACGTCATCCTGACCAACGGCGCGCGGCTCTACGTCGACCACGCCCACCCGGAGTACTCGACGCCGGAGGTCACCAACCCGCGCGACGTCGTGCTCTGGGACAAGGCGGGGGAGCAGGTGATGGCCGAGGCGGCCCGGCGGGCCGCGCGCGTCCCCGGCACCCAGCCGATCCAGCTGTACAAGAACAACACCGACGGCAAGGGCGCCTCGTACGGCGCCCACGAGAACTACCTGATGGACCGGCGGACGCCGTTCCTCGACATCATCCGCGGGCTGATCCCGTTCTTCGTCACCCGCCAGGTGTTCGCCGGTTCCGGCCGGGTGGGCATCGGCACCGAGGGCCGCACCCAGGGCTTCCAGCTCTCGCAGCGGGCCGACTTCTTCGAGGTCGAGGTGGGCCTCGAGACGACGCTCAAGCGGCCGATCATCAACACCCGCGACGAGCCGCACGCCGACGCCGACAAGTACCGCCGGCTGCACGTGATCATCGGCGACGCCAACCTCGCCGAGCTGTCGACCTACCTGAAGGTGGGGACGACGTCGCTGGTGCTGGCCATGATCGAGGCGCGGACGCTGACCCAGGACCTCTCCCTCGAGGAGCCGGTGGAGGCGCTGCAGGCGGTCAGCCACGACCCGTCGCTGACCCAGCAGGTGCGGCTGCGCGACGGACGGCGGATGACCGCGCTGGAGGTCCAGCAGGCCTACCTGGAGATGGCGCAGCGGCACGTCGACCGCCGCGAGGACGGCGACGAGCAGACCGCCGACGTGCTGCGCCGGTGGGCCGAGGTGCTCGAGGACCTCGCCGCCGACCCGATGCGCTGCGCCGACCGGCTGGACTGGCCGGCCAAGCTGCGGCTGCTGGAGGGCTACCGCACCCGCGACGGGCTGAGCTGGGGCGACTCCCGGCTGCACCTGGTCGACCTGCAGTACTCCGACGTGCGGCCGGAGAAGGGGCTCTACCACCGGCTGGTGGCCCGCGGCTCGATGCAGCGGATGCTCAGCGAGGAGGAGGTGACGCGGGCGATGGTGCGCCCGCCCACCGACACCCGCGCCTTCTTCCGGGGCGAGTGCCTGCGCCGCTACCCGGCCCAGGTGGCGGCCGCCTCGTGGGACTCGGTGGTGTTCGACCTCGGGCGGGAGAACCTGGTGCGGATCCCGACCATGGAACCCCTGCGCGGGACCCGTGACCACGTGGGTGCGCTGTTCGAGTCGACGTCCTCGGCGCAGGAGCTGGTCGACACGATCACCGGCGGCTGAGCCCTCCCGCGTCGTCCCCGGCGCCTGCCCGTCGACACCCGTTCGTCACCCCTCGCGGGTAACTTCTGCTCACGGCACCTGCCACACAGCGACCTGGAGGCACCCATGGCCACGAGGGACACCGGCGGTCAGCAGCGCACCACGCGCACCCGCGAGGAGACCGAGGAGGTCGAGGCCTCGGTCGACACCGAGGTCGCCGAGCGCCACAAGGAGATGACCGAGGACGTCGACTCGATCCTGGACGAGATCGACGAGGTGCTCGAGGAGAACGCCGAGGAGTTCGTTCGGTCCTACGTGCAGAAGGGCGGAGAGTGACCACTTCCTAACTGTGTGTCACGGACGTGGCGGTCAAGAGGTGCCTGCGGTGCGGCGAGACGAAGCCCATCGGCGCCTTCGGTCGTAACCGTTCCCTGTCCGACGGATCGTCGTTCTACTGCCTGGACTGCAATCGGGAGCGCAGCAACCGCTGGTACCGGGACAGGCGCCGCGTACCGGGCAAGGACGTTCGTGACCACTCCTGGGTGCCTGAGGGCTCTCGGTGGCGTCCGAGGTGCAGGCAGGCGGTCCCGTCGAGGACTACGTCAAGAGCGCCCGTACGCCTTCCGGTTTCGGCAGTAGGTGCACGGCCTGCCACAACGAGGCCAACGACAACGCCTACTGGTTGCGCACGTACGGCGTCTCCAGGGCCGACGTCGCCCGGTTGCGGGCGTTGCACGGGGACCGGCGCGCGATCTGTGGCGACCAGGAACCGCAGCACCTGGACCACGACCACGAGTCGGGCGTGACGCGGCAGCTCCTCTGTCAGCGGTGCAGCCACGGACTCGGCTCGTCCCGGGACGACCCGTCACTCCTCCAGGCCGCCGCCTGCTGCATCCGAGGACACCGCGAGGCACAGGCACTGAGGCGGCTCCAGGAGACCTTCGTCGTCCGACCCGGCGGCACCGACGGCTGACGTCGGGGACCGCCGGTAGGGTCGCGGTGACGCCGCACGGGCGGCCTGCTGACAGGTCGTCGATGGGATCGCGGAGCAGCGGGGAACGCCGTCAGCGTGCGGCGGGAGAGGCGGATGGGTGAACGAGTCGTCAGCTGGTCGGAGCGGGTTCCCGCCCGCCTACCTGGACCGGGTGGGCTCCTCGTTCACCGACTTCCTCGCGGTCACCGCGCCCGACCTGCTGCCCGGTCGCCGTCCGGTGCCCCAGATCCCGGTCGGTGACATCACCCCGCACGGGACGACGATCGTCGCGGTGACCTACGCCGGCGGCGTCCTCATGGGCGGCGACCGGCGCGCCACCATGGGCAACCTGATCTCCAGCCGGGACATCGAGAAGGTCTACCCGGCCGACGCCTGGTCGGTCATCGGCATCGCCGGGGCCGCCGGCATCGCCATCGAGATGGTGAAGCTCTACCAGGTCGAGCTCGAGCACTACGAGAAGATCGAGGGCCTCACGCTGTCCCTCGACGGCAAGGCGAACCGGCTGGCGCAGATGATCCGCGGCAACCTGGGCGCCGCGCTGCAGGGCCTGGCCGTCGTCCCGCTGTTCGCGGGCTTCGACCTCGACGCCGCGCCCGACACCACCCCGGGGCGCATCTTCAGCTACGACGTCACCGGCGGGAACTACGAGGAGCGCGGCTACGCAGGGGTGGGCTCGGGCTCGCTGTTCGCCCGCAACTCGCTGAAGAAGACCTGGCGGCCGGGGCTCGACGAGGACGCCGCCACGCGCTCCCTCGTCGAGGCGCTGTACGACGCCGCCGACGACGACTCGGCCACCGGTGGCCCCGACCCGGTGCGCCGGCTGTACCCGATCGTCTACCGGGTCGACGCCGAGGGCGCGATCCGGCTCACCGACGACGAGGTCGCCGCCGTCGCGAAGACCATCACCGATGAGCGGGCCGCCGCCGAGGGGCAGGGCTGAGCGCCATGACCATGCCGTACTACGCCTCGCCCGAGCAGCTGATGCGCGACCGCTCGGAGTACGCCCGCAAGGGCATCTCCCGCGGTCGCAGCGTCGCCGTGGTGACCTACGCCGATGGTGTGCTGTTCATCGCCGAGAACCCCAGCTCCACGCTGCACAAGGTCGGCGAGCTCTACGACCGCATCGGCTTCGCCGCCGTCGGCCGGTACAGCGAGTTCGAGAGCCTGCGGGTCGCCGGCGTGCGGCTGGCCGACGTCCGCGGCTACTCCTACAACCGGCGCGACGTCACCGGCCGGGTGATCGCCAACGCCTACGCGCAGACCCTCGGCGAGATCTTCACCCAGCAGATGAAGCCCTACGAGGTCGAGCTCTGCGTCGCCGAGGTGGGCGACACCCCGGAGTCCGACCAGCTGTTCCGGCTGACCTTCGACGGCTCGGTCGTCGACGAGCCGGACTTCGTGGTCATGGGCGGGCAGGCCGAGGCCGTCAGCGCGAACCTGCGGGAGCACTACCTGCCCGGCATGACCCTCGCCGAGGCGCTCAAGGTCGGCGTCCAGGCCCTGTCGGCGGTCAGCCCGGCCACCAGCGGCGGCAACGGCAGCGGTCCGTCGCTGCTGACCGCCGAGCAGCTCGAGGTCGCCGTCCTCGACCGCCGCCGGCCCAAGCGCGCCTTCCGCCGGGTGGTCGGCTCCGCGCTGCGCACGCTCCTGGACCGCGGGGACAGCGCGGCGGCCGAGACCGCCGCCGAGACCGTGGAGGAGCCGCACACCGCCGCGCACACGCCGAGCACCCCGGCCCCCGGCGCGCCGGCCGGCCTCGGCGAGCCGAGCAGCCCCGACACCGGCGGCACCGCGGGCAGCGGGGGACAGTCGCCCACGACCTGAGCCCACACCTCGCGTGCTCGGGGGACGAGCGGGCGGAGCAGCCGCGCGCGGCGACCGGGCCAGTGTCGGCGTCGGCGCCTAGAGTCGGATCGTGGAACGACGGATCTTCGGCATCGAGACCGAGTACGGCGTCACGTGCACCTTCCGCGGGCAGCGTCGGCTGTCCCCGGACGAGGTGGCGCGCTACCTGTTCCGCCGCGTGGTGTCGTGGGGGCGCAGCTCCAACGTGTTCCTCCGCAACGGCTCCCGGCTCTACCTCGACGTCGGCAGCCACCCCGAGTACGCCACCGCCGAGTGCGACGACCTCACCGAGCTGGTCGTCCACGACAAGGCCGGCGAGCGGATCCTCGAGGGCCTGCTGGTCGACGCCGAGCAGCGGCTGGCCGAGGAGGGCGTCACCGGCGACATCTACCTGTTCAAGAACAACACCGACTCGGCCGGCAACAGCTACGGCTGCCACGAGAACTACCTGGTCGGCCGGCACGGGGAGTTCAGCCGGCTGGCCGACGTCCTGATCCCGTTCCTGGTCAGCCGGCAGATCGTCGTCGGCGCCGGCAAGGTGCTGCAGACCCCGCGCGGCGCGATCTACTGCGTCAGCCAGCGTGCCGAGCACATCTGGGAGGGGGTCTCCTCGGCCACCACCCGCTCCCGGCCGATCATCAACACCCGCGACGAGCCGCACGCCGACGCCGAGCGCTACCGGCGGCTGCACGTCATCGTCGGCGACTCCAACATGAACGAGACGACGACGCTGCTCAAGGTCGCCGTCACCGACCTGGTGCTGCGGATGATCGAGGCCGGCGTCCCGATCAAGGACATGGCGCTGGAGAACCCCATCCGCGCCATCCGCGAGATCAGCCACGACATGACCGGACGGCGCAAGGTCCGGCTGGCCAACGGCAAGGAGATGTCGGCGCTGGAGATCCAGTCCGAGTACCACAGCCGCGCCGCGGAGTTCGTCGACCGCGAGGGCTTCGGCCCGGTGCACCGGCAGATGCTCGAGCTGTGGGGCCGGGTGCTCAAGGCCGTCGACTCCGGCGACCTGAGCCTGATCGACCGCGAGATCGACTGGGCCACCAAGTACACGATGATCGAGCGCTACCGGGCCAAGCGGGACCTCCCGCTGTCGCACCCGCGGATCGCGCAGATGGACCTCGCCTACCACGACATCAGCCGCCGGCGGGGCCTGTACTACCTGCTCGAGCGCAACAACGCCGTCGACCGGGTGGCCCACGAGCCGCGGGTGTTCGAGGCCAAGAACGTGCCGCCGCAGACCACCCGCGCCCGGCTGCGCGGCGAGTTCATCCGGCGGGCCCAGGAGAAGCGGCGGGACTTCACCGTCGACTGGGTGCACCTCAAGCTCAACGACCAGGCCCAGCGCACCGTGCTGTGCAAGGACCCGTTCAAGGCCGTCGACGAGCGCGTGGACAAGCTCATCGCGTCGATGTGAGCCGCGGGTGGAGTGCCACGGGCGCGCGAACCGCGCCGTGGCACTCCACTCACTCGGGCAGCGGCACCTGCAGCGCGGCGTACCGGCCCGCGGCGGCCGCGGCGAGGAAGTAGGCGCGCTCCTCGGGCCACCCGCGGCCCATCGTCGACAGCGGCACGGGGGAGAGCCCCAGGGCGTCCTCCAGGCCCTCGACGTCCATCCACACCACCGGGTTGCGCTCCGGCTGACCGGCGAGGTCCTCCTCGACCTGGCCCCCGAGCTCGGACCCGAGGCCTCGCGGCGCCACCAGCGTCACCCCGGCCAGGGCCACCCGCCCGAACGCGGTGAGCGAGTGGTGGGAGACCCCGCGGTGACGGGGCCGCAGGTCGGCGTCGGAGATGCGCAGCGCACCGACGGGGAGGCCCCCGAGCACCGACACCGCGTTGCAGGCCTCACCGGCGGCGACCCCGGAGAACCCCCACGGCGTGCCGGTGCCCAGGTTGCCCGGCCCCTGGGTCACGATCGCCACGTCGGCGCCGAGCACGTGCCGGGCCGCGAGCAGCCCGGTGTGCAGGGTGACCGCCTCGACGTCGCCACCGAAGGCCTGGCCCACCGTGACCACCCCGGCCAGTGACGGCGACAGCGCCGAGACCGTCCGGGAGAACCCGGCGACCAGCGCCCCGCCGTCGGTCATGACGTAGGCGACCTTGAGGTCCGGGTCGGTGGCCAGGACCCCGATCAGCACCGCCGGCAGCGCCGAGTGCAGGTCGGCGACGACCACCGGCATGCCGCCGAGGTCCTCGGCCTCGGCGATGGTCGCGTGGTGCTCGGTCTCCTGCTCGTCGACGCCCTGCACCGTGACCTGCAGCGGCGTGTAGCGGGCCTTGACCAGGTGCCCGGGGCCGACCGGGTCGGGCGGCAGCCGGTCGGGGACGGCGACGACCAGGGCGTACCCGCCGGTCCCCAGCCGCTGCGCCCACGCGGTGGTGTTGAGCAGCACCGTGTCCCCGACCTCGGGGACCCCGACCAGCGACGGGTGGGCCAGCGCCCGCACCTCGCCGTCGTCGGGGACCTGCACGGTCAGCTCCAGGGCGTCCCGCCAGGACCGGCCCAGCGCGCTCACCGTCCCGCGTCGCCACCGGATCCGCTGCTGCGTCGAAGTCGCTTCCCCCACGCGGGCAGGCTAGCCAGACCGCTCGCCGGTCGCCCTGCTGGTCGCCCCACCCCGCCGCCCCGCCGAACAACTAGCCTGGGCGCGTGGCGGCGAAGCGGGCGGAACGGCTGGTGAACCTGGTCATCGCCCTGCTCGGGACCAGGCAGTACGTGACCGCGGCGAAGATCCGGGCCACGGTGCCCGGCTACGAGCCCGACGACGGGACCGCGCGGGCCGACGAGGCGTTCAAGCGGATGTTCGAGCGGGACAAGGCCGAGCTGCGCGAGATGGGCGTGCCGCTGGAGACCGGTCGCACCAGCGCCTTCGACACCGAGGACGGCTACCGCATCGCGCGCGCCGACTACGAGCTGCCCGAGATCACCCTGACCGGCGAGGAGGCCGCCGCGGTGGGCCTGGCGCTGCGGCTGTGGGAGTCCGCGCAGCTGGCCGGTGCGGCGCAGAGCGCGCTGGTCAAGCTCAAGGCCGCCGGGGTGGACGTCGACACCGGCCGGGCGCTGCCGCTGCGGCCGCGGCTGGACTCCGACGAGCCGGCCTTCGAGCCCTGCTACGCCGCGGCCCGCGACCGCCGGGCGCTGGAGTTCGACTACCGCCGCCCCGACGAGGACACACCGGCCCGCCGGCACGTGCAGCCCTGGGGCGTGGTGGCCTGGCACGGCCGCTGGTACCTCGGCGGCCTGGACCTCGACCGGCGGGCGCCGCGGGTGTTCCGGCTCTCCCGGGTCGTGGGCACGCCGCGCGCGGTCGGTCCGGCCGGCGCCTTCGAGCCGCCCGACGACGTCGACCTCGCGGCGATGGTCGCCGGTCAGTTCGGCGGGGAGGAGCAGCTGGTGCTGGTCCGCGCCCGGCCCGGCGCGGCGATCGGCCTGCGCCGGCACGCGGTGCCCCTCGGCCCGGCCCGGGGCGACGTCGGCGAGGACTGGGACCTGCTGCAGCTGCGCACCACCGAGCCGATGCGGCTGGCCGACCAGCTGGCCGCCTACGGGGCCGACGTGGTGGTGGAGGCGCCGGCCGAGGTGCGGCGGGCCGTCGTCGAGCGGCTGACCCGGCTGGCGGCGATGGCATGAGGACGGCGGCATGACCAGCGCTCCCGCCACGACCGAGCGGATGACGCGGCTGCTGTCGCTCGTCCCGTACCTCACCGCCCGCCCCGAGGGCGTGCCGCTGGCCGAGGTCGCCCGTGACTTCGGCGTCCCCGAGCGGCAGCTGCGCCGCGACCTCGAGCTGCTGTGGATGTGCGGGCTGCCCGGCTACGGCCCCGGTGACCTCATCGACCTGGCCTTCGAGGGCGACCGGGTGCGGGTCACCTTCACCGCGGGGATGGTCCGCCCGCTGCGGCTGACCACCGACGAGGCGGTCGCCCTGGTGGTCGCCCTGAAGACGCTGCTCGAGCTGCCCGGCCTGGCCGAGCAGGAGGCGGTCAGCCGGGCGCTGGCCAAGGTGTCGGCGGCCGCGGGGCACGCCGGCGAGCGGGTCACCCCGGTGGCGCTGTCGGTCGACGCCCGGGAGCAGGCCCTGGCCGTCGTCCGGGAGGGGCTCGAGCGCAAGCGCGCCCTCCACCTGCACTACTACGTGCCCACCCGCGACGAGCGGACCGAGCGCACGGTCGACCCGCTGCGGCTGCTGCTGGTCGACGGCCGCTGGTACCTCGAGGCCTGGTCGCGCGAGGTCGCCGGGGTCCGGCTGTTCCGGCTGGACCGGATCGACGACGTCCGGGTCCTCGACGAGCCCGCCGCGCCGCCGCCGGGGGTGCACCTGCGGGACGTCGACGCGGGCCTGTACCAGCCCGAGCCCGGGTCGCCGGTGGTGCGGCTGCGGCTGGCCCGCACCGCCCGCTGGGTGGCCGAGTACTACCCGGTCGAGGACGTGCGGGAGGTCGACGACCCGCCCGGCGGGCTGGCCGTCGCCGTGCGCACCGCGGACGTGGCCTGGGCGCGCCGGCTCGTGGCCACCCTCGGCGGTGCCGCCACGGTCGACGAGCCGGCCGAGCTGGCCGCCGAGGTCGCCGCCGACGCCCGCGCCGCGCTCGCCCACTATCCATCCGACGGACAGCTCCCGGACAGGTCCGGGGACTAGGGTCGCGGGCGTGCTGCTGCTCGTCGTCTGGATCGCCGTCGCCGTCCTGGCCCTCGTCGTCCTCGGCGCGCTGGCCCACGGCCTGTTCGGCGCTCTCTCGCGGCTGCGCCGCGAGGTCGCGGCGCTGGAGCGGGACCTGCGGCCGGTCCTCGCCGACGCGCAGGCCACCGCGGCGCGCGCCGCGGAGGTCGGCGGCACCGGCCGCTGACCGGCCGGACGCGACCCCCCGCTTCGGGGGACCACGCAGCAGGGTTCGCCACGTAGCATCGTGGACGCCACCGCATCCCCAGGAGGACGTCATGGCCGGACTCGGCCCGTTGGAGATCGGCCTGATCATCCTGGCCATCCTGCTGCTCTTCGGCTACAAGAAGCTGCCGGACGCCTCGCGCTCGCTGGGCCGGTCCCTGCGCATCTTCAAGGGCGAGATGAAGGGCATGAAGGACGACGACGTCCGCACCAAGGACGCCGCCAAGACCACCCCCGTGCGCGGCGAGGTGCTGCCCCCGGCCGGCCCCGACGCCACCGCCCTCGAGGCCGAGGCGCGGGCCGCGGAGGCCCGGGCCGCCGAGCTGCGGGCCCGCGCCGCCCAGCAGAGCGGCTCGGCCGACAGCACCCGCTGACCCGACCTCCGGCACCACGATGAGCGAGCAGGGCCCCTCCCGGTCCCGCGTGCGGCGCCGCCGTCGCCCGCGGGACCCCCAGGCGACCATGTCGCTCATCGCGCACCTCACCGAGCTGCGCAACCGGGTCGCCAAGGCGCTGCTGGCGCTGCTGGTCGCCGCCGGGTTCGCCTTCTGGTGGTACTCCCACGGCCTCGGTGAGTTCATCCGCGCGCCGTACTGCGGACTCCCCGGCGAGCTGCGCTTCGGGCAGGGGGCCGACGACACCTGCGGCCTGCTGATCACCGACGTCTTCGGCGGCGTGTTCATCCGGCTCAAGGTGAGCCTGCTGGCCGGCGCGGTGCTGTCGGCGCCGGTGTGGCTCTACCAGCTGTGGGCGTTCATCACCCCGGGTCTCAAGCGCAACGAGAAGCGGTACGGGGTCACCTTCGTCACGGTCTCGACGGCGCTGTTCGCCCTGGGCGCGGTGCTGGCCTACATCTCGCTGTCGGCGGGCCTGGAGCTGCTGCTCAGCCTGGCCGGCGACGGCGTCGTGGTGGCGCTGACCGCGCAGGACTACATCGGGTTCGTGCTCTCCCTGCTGGTCGCCTTCGGGGTCAGCTTCGAGGTGCCGCTGGTCGCCGTCGCCCTCAACCTGGTCGGCGTCCTCAGCTACGAGGTGCTGCGCAAGAGCCGGCGCTGGATCTTCTTCCTCACCGTCGTCTTCGCCGCGTTCATCACCCCCACGCAGGACCCGTTCACGATGCTCCTGATGGCCGGCCCGATGATCGTGCTGTTCGAGCTGGCCATCCAGATCGCCCGCTTCGTCGACCGGCGGCGGGCCAAGCGGGCGGCGGTCGAGCACTTCCACGACCTCGGCGACGACGAGGCCTCCCCGCTGGACGCGACCCCCTCGCAGCTGGACGCCACGCCGACGCCCGACGACGAGCTGCGCCGGGAGGACGACGTCCCCGCGCCGGCCGACGGCCCGGCCGCCCGCACCCGCGGCTGAGCGAGGTCCCCCTGCCCGGGACGGGTCCCGTCCCGGATCCCCGTGGAGCGGCCGGCACGCAGGTCGCCGTCCTGGTGAGCCCCGCGGCCGGCCGGGGCCGGGCCCGCGCGGCGGCCGGGGCCGTGCTCGGCGAGCTGCGCGCGGCCGGACTGCGGCCGTCCGTGCTGCCGGCGACCACCCGGGCCGCGGCCGAGGAGCAGGCCGCCGCGGCGGTCGCCGAGGGCGCCGCCGCGGTCGTGGCCGTCGGCGGGGACGGCGCCGCGCACGCGGGCCTGCAGGCGGTCGCGGGCACCGCCGTCCCGCTGGCGGTGGTGCCGGCCGGGACCGGCAACGACCTCGCCCTGGCCCTCGGCACCCCCCGCGACCCGGTCGCCGCCGCGCGGGCCGCCGCCGAGGACCTGCGCGCCGGGCGGGTGCGCACCGTCGACGCCGGCCGCACCGGCGCGCGCTGGTGGGCCACCGTGCTGTGCTGCGGGTTCGACTCGGCGGTCACCGACCGGGCCAACCGGCTGCGGTGGCCGCGGGGTCCGCGCCGCTACGACGTGGCCATCCTCGCCGAGCTGGCCCGGCTGCGGCCGCGCGCGCTGACCCTCACCCTCGACGGCACCGCGCGCACGCTGCCGGTCACCCTGGTCGCCATCGGCAACACGCCCTGGTACGGCGGGGGATGCGGGTGTGCCCGGCCGCCGACCCCGCCGACGGGCGCTTCGACGTCACCGTCGTCGGCCCGGTCGACCGCCGGGAGCTGGTGGCCACCCGGCCCCGGCTGACCGCCGGCACCCACGTCGAGCACCCGGCGGTGACCGTGCACCGGGCCGCCCGGGTGGAGCTGGCGGGGGAGGGGCTGACCACCTGCGCCGACGGTGAGCCGGTCGCCCCGCTGCCGGCGGCCAGCGTGTGCGTGCCCGGGGCGCTGCGGGTGGTGGGTACCGGCCGGGCCTGACCGCGCGGTGATCGGGTTCCCGACCACCGCCGGGGCGGCCGAGCCGATGCCGTTCCGTCGGCCTAACGTGGAGCCATGTCCAGCCCCGCTGAGCGGTACGCGGCTGCCCGGCGGCGCAGCGCCCACCCCACGCTGGCCGACTTCACCGCCGACCTGGGGTTCTCCCTCGACCCGTTCCAGGTGGAGGCGTGCGAGGCACTCGACCAGGGCGCGGGCGTGCTGGTCTGCGCGCCGACCGGTGCGGGCAAGACCGTCGTCGGGGAGTTCGCCGTCCACAAGGCGCTGGCCGAGGGGCGCAAGGCCTACTACACGACGCCGATCAAGGCGCTGTCCAACCAGAAGTACAACGACCTGGTCGAGCGCTACGGCGAGGCGAAGGTCGGCCTGCTCACCGGTGACAACGCCATCAACGGCGACGCCCCGGTGGTCGTGATGACCACCGAGGTGCTGCGCAACATGCTCTACGCGGAGTCCCCGGCGATCGACGGCCTCGGCTACGTCGTCATGGACGAGGTGCACTACCTGGCCGACCGCTTCCGCGGCGCGGTCTGGGAGGAGGTGATCATCCACCTCCCGCAGTCGGTGACCCTGGTGTCGTTGTCGGCGACGGTGAGCAACGCCGAGGAGTTCGCCGACTGGCTGGTCACCGTGCGCGGCCACACGAAGGTCGTGGTCAGCGAGGTCCGGCCGATCCCGCTGTGGCAGCACATGCTGGTCGGCAACCGGGTGTTCGACCTGTTCAGCCTGCGCCCGGCCGCACACGCCGCCGAGCAGGGGGAGACCCCGCGCGGGCAGTCGACCCGCGAGCGGGGCGCCAGCGTCGTCGACCCCGAACTGGTCCGCTACGTGCGCGAGCACGAGCGGCGGCTGGACACCTGGGGTGGCGGCAACGGCGGCTCCCGCCGGGACCGGGACTGGCACAAGCCCCGCTACCGGCCGCCGGCCCGCCCCGACGTGATCGAGCGGCTCGACCGCGCCGGCCTGCTGCCGGCGATCACCTTCGTCTTCAGCCGCAACGGCTGCGACGCCGCCGTCGACCAGTGCCTGCGGGCCGGGCTGCGGCTCACCGACGAGCGGGAGCGGTCGGAGATCGCGCAGGTCATCGACGAGCGCACCGGCTCGCTGCCGGAGGAGGACCTGCACGTCCTCGGCTTCTGGGAGTGGCGCGAGGGCCTGCTGGCGGGCCTGGCCGCCCACCACGCCGGCCTGGTCCCGGCGTTCAAGGAGACCGTCGAGGAGTGCTTCGTCCGCGGCCTGGTCAAGGCCGTCTTCGCCACCGAGACCCTCGCGCTCGGCATCAACATGCCCGCGCGCACCGTCGTCCTCGAGCGGCTGGTCAAGTGGAACGGCGAGGCCCACGTCGACGTCACGCCGGGGGAGTACACCCAGCTCACCGGCCGCGCCGGTCGCCGCGGCATCGACGTCGAGGGCCACGCCGTCGTCGTCTGGGCCCCGGGCATGGACCCCTCGGTGGTCGCGGGGCTGGCCAGCACCCGCACCTACCCGCTGAGGTCCTCGTTCCGGCCCAGCTACAACATGGCCGTCAACCTGGTCGGCTCCTTCGGCCGGGCCCGGGCCCGCGAGCTGCTGGCCTCCTCCTTCGCCCAGTTCCAGGCCGACCGCTCGGTGGTCGGCCTGGCCCGGGCGGCGGCCCGCCACGAGCGGGACGCCGAGCGGTGGGCGGCGGAGATGCACAGCGAGGGGGGCGACGTCGGCGAGTACGCCGCGCTGCGCCAGCAGATCGCCGACCGGGAGAAGGAGCTCTCCCGCGACTCCCAGGCCAAGCGCCGGATGGAGGCCAGCGACGCGCTGGCCGCGCTGCGGCCCGGCGACGTCATCCGGGTCCCGTCGGGGCGGCGCCAGGGCCTGGCCGTGGTCCTGGACCCCGGCGTCACCGACCTCGCCGAGCCGCGCCCGCTGGTGCTCACCGAGGACAAGTGGGCCGGGCGGCTGGGCACCGTCGACTTCCCGACCCCGGTCACCGCGCTGGCCCGCGTCCGGGTGCCGAAGAACTTCAACCACCGCAGCCCGCACGCGCGCCGGGACCTCGCCGCGACGCTGCGTCACGCCCGCGTGGAGAACGACCTCGGCGCGCGGCGGGTCAAGCAGCGCTCCGCGGCCGCCGACGACCCGGTGCTGCACGACCTGCGCCGCGCGCTGCGCCACCACCCCGTGCACTCCCTGCCCGACCGCGAGGAGCGGGTGCGGGCGGCCGAGCGCTGGCTGCGCGCCGTGCGGGAGGCCGAGGCCACCCACCGCAAGATGGCCGAGCGCACCGGCTCGCTGACCCGGCAGTTCGACCGCACCTGCGACGTCCTCGAGGAGCTGGGGTACCTGGTACCGGAGGTGGTCCCGCTGGTCCCGGCCGACACCGACGCGGTCCCGGCGGTGGACGACGTCCCGCGGGTCACCGACGACGGCAGGCGGCTGGCCCGCATCTGGTCGGAGGCCGACCTGCTGGTCGCTGAGTGCGTGCGCGCCGGGGTGTGGCGCGGCCTCACCCCGGCGGAGCTGGCGGCCGCGGTCTCCACGCTGGTGTTCGAGGCGCGGCGGGACACCCCCGGGCAGCCCGCGATCCCGGCCGGCAAGGTCGCCGCGGCCATCGGTGAGATGCGCCAGATTCGGTCGCGGCTGCAGGACGTCGAGCTCGACCACGGCGTGCCGGCCACCCGGGACCTCGACCTCGGCTTCGCCTGGGCGGCCTACCGGTGGGCCGACGGGCAGAGCCTCGACCGCGTGCTCGCCGGCGCGGAGCAGGCCGGCACCGAGCTCTCCGGCGGGGACTTCGTGCGCTGGGCCCGCCAGCTGATCGACCTGCTCGACCAGCTGGCCAAGAGCGCCGAGGACCCGGTGGCCGCCACCGCGCGCCGGGCGGTGGAGCGGGTCCGGCGCGGGGTGGTCGCGGTGGCGGTGGGCGGCTGAGGAGGGACCCCGCCGCCCCTCACCGCCCGCGGGCTCGCGGCGGGGCCCTGCGGCGAGGCCCCTACGCGGCGGCGCGCCGTGGTGCACAATCTCCCCGCCCCGGGACCCGCTGTCCCGCCCGACCGGCGACCTGAGAGCAGGAGCGACGATGACCAACCCACCGCAGGGTGGCCAGCCGGGGCAGTACGGCCAGCCCGGCCCTCACGGGCCGCAGCAGCCGGGTCCGTACGGCCCGCCCGGCGGGTACGGCCCGCCCCCGCCCGGCGGCCAGCAGCCCCCGCCGTCCGGTCAGCCGGGGCAGCCGTGGGGCCAGCCGTGGGGTCAGCCGCCGCCCGGGCAGTACGGCCCGCCCGCCGGGAGCCCGCTCCCCGGCGGCCAACCGTACGGTCAGCCCGGCTACGGCCCGCCCGGCTACGGGCAGCCCGCTTCGGGGGCACCGCAGCACGGGCCCCCGCCTTACGGGCAGCAGCCCTACGGCCAGCAGCCCTACGGCCCGCCCGGCCAGCCGTACGGGCCGCCGACCGAGCCCGCCGGTCAGCCGAGGAGGTCCCGGACCGGCCTGGTCAGCGGCCTGGTCGCCCTCGCCGTCCTGCTGGTCCTCGCCGTGGTCCTCTCCCGGCTGCTCGGTGACCGGGTGCTGGACCGCTCGGCCGTCGAGCGCGACGTCGCCGAGCAGTTCGAGGCGAACTACGGCGTGGGGGTGGAGCTGACCTGCCCGCAGGAGATGGTCGTCGAGAACGACGCCGTCTACCGGTGCACCGGGGTCACGGCCGACGGCGAGGAGGTCACCGTCGAGGTCCGCATCACCGACCCCGAGGACGCCGAGTACGAGTGGGCCGACGTCTGACCTGCCGACCCCGGCCGGCACGGCCGCGACCGGCGCGGCCGCCGCTTGACAGGCAAGTAGTCGCTTGCCTATAACGGTGCCCGTGGACGCCGAGGCCGACCTGTTCCGGGCCCTCGGCGACGCCACGCGACGCACCATCCTCGACGAGCTGACCGACCAGGACGGTCAGACCCTGTTCGAGATCTGCGGGCGGCTGACCATGAAGCACGGCCTGGCCTCCTCGCGCCAGGCGATCTCCCAGCACCTCGCGGTGCTCGAGCAGGCCGGCCTCGTGCACACCCGGCGACAGGGCCGGTACAAGTTCCACCACCTCGACACCAGCCCGCTGCGGTCGATCGTCGAGCGGTGGCCCATCGACCGAGAGGGACCGACCCCGTGATCCGCATCAACCTCACCAGCGTCTTCGTCGACGACCAGGCCAAGGCGCTGGCCTTCTACACCGAGAAGCTGGGGTTCACCAAGAAGACCGACGTGCCCGCCGGCGAGGCCCGCTGGCTCACCGTCGTCTCTCCCGCCGACCCCGACGGCGTCGAGCTGCTGCTCGAGCCCGACGGCCACCCGGCGGCGCGCCCGTTCAAGGACGCGCTGGTCGCCGACGGCATCCCGTTCACCCAGTTCGCCGTCGACGACGTGTACGCCGAGGTCGAGCGGCTCAAGGGGCTGGGCGTCGAGTTCACCCAGGACGCGACCGACCTGGGCCCGGTGGTCACCGCCGTCTTCGACGACACCTGCGGCAACCTGATCCAGCTCGCCACCCTGAAGTAGACGGCCCCGACCGCGGGTCAGCCGAGGACGTCGGCCGGCCAGCCCAGCGCGGCTCCCAGCCGCTTCACCGACGAGCCGATCCCGTGGGCCTCGGCGAGGGTCGCCAGCGCCTCGGGGTCGGCCGGGCGCCGCGGCAGCGCGTCCCGCACGGGGGGCAGGTCGATGTCCCGGGCCACCGCCACGACGACCGGGGCGGCGTCGAGGTAGGCCGACCCGGCGTGCAGCCGCTTGAGGACCGCGGCGGTGAGCGGCGCCTTGGGGACGACGGTCCGCGCGGCCGCAGCCCGGATGCCCGCCAGGTCGCCGAACTCGCAGATCAGCGCCGCCGCGGTCTTGGCGCCGATGCCGGCCACGCCGGGCAGTCCGTCGCTGGGGTCGCCCCGCAGGACGGCGAAGTCGGCGTAGGCCCGGCCGGGGATGCCGTACTTCGCGGTCACCGCCGCCTCGTCGACGCACTCGATGTCGCTGATCCCGCGGGCGGTGTAGAGCACCCGCACCCCCCGGGCGTCGTCCACCAGCTGGAACAGGTCCCGGTCGCCGGTGACCACGTCCACCGGGCCGGTCGCGCGGGTGGCCAGCGTGCCGATGACGTCGTCGGCCTCGTAACCGGGCGCCCCGACCCGCGCGATGCCGGCCGCGGCCAGCACCTCGACCAGCACCGGCACCTGCGGCCCCAGCTCGTCGGGGGTCTCCTCCCCGCCGTCCGCGGCCAGCCGGTGGGCCTTGTAGGAGGGCAGCGCGTCGGTGCGGAACGCCGGCCGCCAGTCGTCGTCCCAGCAGGCCACCAGACCCTCGGGCGCGTGGGCGGTGACCAGCCGGGCGGTCATGTCCAGGAAGCCGCGGACGGCGTTCACCGGGCGCCCGTCCGGGCTGGTCACGCTGGTCGGCACCCCGTAGAAGGCCCGGAAGTAGAGGCTGGCCGCGTCGAGCAGCATGGTCGTCACGACCCGGCACGGTAACCGTCAGGAACGACGCCGGGACTCGTGGATAGTCTCCCGACCGTGCCCACCTCGAACCCGCCCGGGCCGCTGGTGACCGTCGACCGCGTGCGGACCGCCCGCGACGCCGCCGACGAGCTCGGCATCGACCTGCTGGTGCTCACCCCCGGCTCGGACCTGCGCTACCTGTGCGGCTACCACGCCCACGCGATGGAGCGGCTGACCGCCCTCGTGGTGCCCCGGTCCGACGAGCCGTTCCTCGTCGTCCCCCGGCTGGAGGCGCCCATGGTCGACGCCAGCCCGGCCGGGGGCCTGGGCCTGGAGGTGCTGGCCTGGGACGAGACCGACGACCCCTTCGCCCTGCTGGCGCGCACCGCCACCGCCCGGCTCGGCGCGTCGCCCACGCGCGTCGCCGTCGGCGCGCGCACCTGGGCCGAGCACGCCCTCGGCGTCCAGCGGGCCCTGCCCGGCGCGGTCCTCGAGCTGGCCGGCCCCGTCGTCGACCGGCTGCGCATGGTGAAGACGCCGGCCGAGGTGGCCGAGCTCGCCGCGGCCGGTGCCGCGATCGACCGGGTGCACGCGCGGGTGGGGGAGTGGCTGCGGGTCGGCCGCACCGAGGCGGAGGTGGGTGCCGACATCGCCGCGGCGATCCTGGCGGAGGGGCACGTGGGCGTCGACTTCACCATCGTGGGGTCGGGGCCCAACGGCGCCAGCCCGCACCACGAGCTCTCCGACCGGGTGGTGCGCGAGGGCGACCTGGTCGTGGTGGACATCGGCGGGGAGACCGCCACGGGGTACCGGTCGGACTGCACCCGTACCTACGCGGTCGGCCGTGCTCCCGACGCCGAGGTCGCCGAGTGGTACGGGGTCCTCCAGCAGGCCCAGGCCGCCGCGACCGCCGCCGTCCGCCCGGGGGTGACCGCCGAGCAGGTCGACGCCGCCGCCCGCGACGTCATCGCCGCCGCCGGCTGGGGGGAGCACTTCATCCACCGGACCGGGCACGGGATCGGCCTGGACACCCACGAGGCGCCCTACATCGTCGCCGGCAACGACCTGCCGCTGGTCCCGGGCATGGCGTTCTCCGTGGAGCCGGGGATCTACCTCGCCGGCCGGGCCGGTGCCCGGATCGAGGACATCGTCGTGTGCACCGACGACGGCGTCGCCACCCTCAACGACGGTCCCCGTGAGCTCGTCACCGTCGCCGGCTGAGACCGGCGGCGCGTCCGCCGGCCCGCCCAGCCAGTCCACCGACGTCGACCGTGCGCTGCTGGCCGCCCTCGCCCGGGACGGGCGGGCGAGCTACACCGAGCTGGCCGAGCGGGTGGGGCTCTCGGTGTCCGCGGTGCACCAGCGGGTGCGCCGCCTCGAACAGCGCGGGCTGATCACCGGCTACCACGCCAAGCTCGACGCGAAGTCGCTCGGCATGGGGCTCACCGCCTTCGTGTCCATCACCCCGATCGACGTGGCCCAGCCCGACGACGCGCCCAGCCGGCTGGCCCACCTGACCGAGATCGAGGCCTGCCACTCGGTGGCGGGGGTGGAGAGCTACATCCTCAAGGTCCGGGTGCCCTCCCCGGACGGCCTGGAGACGCTGCTGCAGAAGATCCGGCTGGCGGCGAACGTGACCACGCGGACCACCGTGGTGCTCTCCACGTTCTACGAGGACCGCCCGCCGCTGTAGGGCCCGCGCGCCCGCTGGACAGGACTTCGAACGCGTGTTCGGATGGGGTCATGCGGTGGGACGCCCAGCGGCTCGATGCCCAGGAGCCGGGCGCGCTGCCCGGGATGCCCACGACGCGGGGCCTGCTGCGCAGCGTGCAGGTGCCCGAGTTCCCGGGGGTGACCTTCCACGAGGTCCGCAGCAAGAGCGCGCTCAACCAGGTGCCCGGCCCGTCGACCATGCCGTTCCGCTGGACGATCAACCCCTACCGCGGGTGCTCCCACGCGTGCGTGTACTGCCTGGCCGGCGACACGCTCGTGCTCATGGCCGACGGCAGCCGGCTGCCCATCGCCGACCTGCGGGTGGGCGACCGGGTCATCGGGACGGAGCCGCGGAACGGCGTCCGTCGGTTCGTGGCGACGGAGGTCCTGGCGCACTGGCCGACGGCGGAGCCGGCGCACCGGGTGCGGCTGGCCGACGGCACCGAGCTGGTCGCCAGCGGCGACCACCGCTTCCTCACCGCACGCGGGTGGCGGCACGTCGCCGCGGGCGCGGACCGGCGGCCGTCGCTCACCACCGACGACCAGCTGCAGGGCCCCGGGCGCGCCCTCGACCCGGTCGGCGCCGCGGCGCAGCACGCCGGCGCGGGGCGGTCGTCGGCGTCCCGCCTGGTGGGCGCGGTGGTCCCGACGGGTCCGGAGCTGCGCGTCACGGCGGTCGAGGACCTGGGCGCCGAGCTGCCGATGTACGACATCACCACGGGCACCGGCGACTTCGTCGCGAACGGCGTCGTCAGCCACAACTGCTTCGCCCGGGGCACCCACCAGTGGCTCGAGCTGGACACCGGGCAGGACTTCGACACCCAGGTGGTGGTCAAGGCCAACCTGGTCGAGGTGCTGCGCCGCGAGCTGGCCCGGCCCTCCTGGCGCCGGGAGCACGTGGCGCTGGGCACCAACACCGACCCCTACCAGCGCGCCGAGGGCCGCTACCGGCTCATGCCCGGCGTGATCGCCGCCCTGGCCGGTTCGGGGACGCCGTTCTCCATCCTGACGAAGGGCACCCTGCTGCGGCGGGACCTCCCGCTGCTCGCCGCCGCGGCCCGGGACGTCCCGATCGGCCTGGGGGTGTCGATGGCCATCTGGGACGACGAGCTGCACGCCTCGCTGGAACCGGGGGTGCCCAGCCCGCGTGCCCGGCTGGAGCTGGTGCGGGCGGTCGCCGACGCGGGCCTGTCCTGCGGCGTGTTCCTCGCGCCGGTGCTGCCCGGGCTCACCGACCGGCTCTCGGACCTGGACGCGGCGTTGCGGGCGATCGCCGAGGCCGGGGCGTCGGGGGTCACCGTCGTCCCGCTGCACCTGCGCCCCGGGGCCCGGGAGTGGTTCTCGGCGTGGCTGGCGCGGGAGCACCCGCAGCTGGTGCCGCGCTACCAGCAGCTCTACCGGCGCGGGGCGTCGGTGGACCCGGAGTACCGCCGCTGGCTGGCAGGGCGGGTCGCGCCGCTGCTGGCCCGGTACGGGCTGGACCGGCAGGCCGGGGGAGCGGCGCGCGGGGTGGACGGCGAGCCCGGCGGCATCCCCGGGGACGCGGACAGCGACTTCCCGGCCGGCAGCCTGCCGGGGACCGCGGCGCCGCGGCCGGCGGCCGCGACCCGTGCCGCTCCCGAGCAGCTCGCGCTGATCTGACGCCGGTCAGCCGGCCATCCGGGCGGCCCGGGAAACGCTGCGCAGCGCGCGGACCGCGCCGCGCGGGCTCACTGGGGCGGCGCCGGCGGCCAGCGCCAGCCGCCGGTAGGAGTCGTAGGAGAGGGTGAGGTACGCGGCGGCCAGCTCCTCGGCCGCGGCCCGCCGCGACGGCGGCGCGGTCAGCCGCAGGGCGTGCGCGGTGCGGACCGCGTGCTTGGCGAAGGTCACCTGCAGCGCCTGGGTGGACAGCTGCCCGCCCACCGCTGAGGCCAGCCCGGGGCCGCGGCGCAGCGCGGGCAGCACCCAGGGGCTGTCGGCGAGGGCGGGGAAGCGGGACCGACGGGCCTCCCAGGCGTGCCAGGCGGTGAGCGCGCCGGGCACCGACCACTCGCCGTCCTCGGTGCGCACCACCAGCCGCCGCGCCGTCGGGTGCACCTGCTCGCGGCGCAGGGCACGGAACTGGCCGACCGTGGCCGGCCAGTGCAGGGCCAGGGCGCACCAGGCGACGGTGCGCAGGTGCTCGGGGTCCTCGCTGCGGATCTCGGTGAGGGGCCGCAGCTCCAGGACGGGCGGCTCGGGTTCGGGCGTGGGCACCGACGGCAGCGCGATCCCGCCGTAGCGGGCGACCTTGCTGTACAGGGCCACGGTGGCCGGCTTCCAGCCCCGCGCCGCCGTGATCGGGTCCAGCCCCTCCTCCGCCAGCTGGTCGGGCCCGAGGCCGAGCTCGAGCGCCGCCTCGGACAGCCGGCGCCACTGCACCTCGTAGCCCTCGGGCGGGGTCAGCCGGCGCCAGGCCCGCACCGGGGGAGGGGCCGGCATCTCCGGCAGCGGCGGCTGCCATGCACCACTCATGTCCGAATTCTACCGTTATCCCGAACAAAAATGCGCCTCCGATTCGTCGGCTCCTGCCAGCCGGGACGGGGCGGCGCCTCCGGCGCCGGAGCAGCAATCGCGGGAGGCCAGGTCCGGGGTGCACGGGGAGGAGGAGCCCCGGCAGGGGACTCCAGTATCTGGATGAGCTCTTGGGCATAACGGAGGAGTTGCCGGCTTCGCGGCCTCTCGGCGCGCGCGACGGACGACCGGTGGTGATCATGGTCGGGTGCGCACCGTGGGCGTGGAGGAAGAGCTGCTCGTCGTCGACCCGGCGGGGCGGCCGGTGCCCCTGGGCCCCGCCGCGCTCGAGGTCGCCGCCCGCCGTGGCGAGGGCGAGACCGTGGCCGAGCACGACCGGGCCGACCGGGCCGACCGGGAAGGCGACGACCAGCCCCGCGATGATGCCCCACCCGACGCCACGGGCGGCGGCGACCCGCGGGGACAGCTGGTGCCCGAACTGAAGGCACAGCAGCTGGAGTTCGCCACGCGCGTGTGCGCCGAGCTGGCCGACGTCACCACCGACCTGCGGTACTGGCGCGGCCGGGCCGACGCCGCCGCGCGCGCGGTCGGGGCGCGGGTGGCGGCGCTGGCCAGCTCCCCGGTCGACGTCGAGCCGGTGACCACGCCGGGGCAGCGCTACGGGGAGATGACCGACACCTTCGGGCTGACCGCCGTCGAGCAGCTGACCTGCGGCTGCCACGTGCACGTCTCGGTCGACGGCGACGAGGAGGGCGTCGCCGTCCTCAACCGGATCCGCGGCTGGCTACCGGTGCTGACCGCGCTGAGCGCCAACTCGCCGTTCTGGCTGGGCCGCGACAGCGGCCACGCCAGCTACCGCTCCCAGGCCTGGAACCGCTGGCCCTCCTCGGGACCCAACGAGCTGTTCGCCGACGCCGCCGACTACCACCGGCTCATCGAGCGGCTCGTCGCGACCGAGACGATCGTCGACACCGGGATGGTGTACTTCGACGCCCGGCTGTCCGAGCGCTGGCCGACGGTCGAGGTGCGCATCGCCGACGTCCCGCTCCGGGTCGAGGACACCGTCACCCTGGCCGGGCTGGTGCGGGGCCTGGTGGAGACCGCCGCCCGGGAGTGGCGGGCCGGTGTCCCCGTGCCCGCGGTCCGCAGCGAGCTGATCCGGGTCGCCGCGTGGCGGGCGGGCCGCTCGGGGCTGGGCGAGGACCTCGTGCACCCGGTCACCGGGCGCCCGGCACCCGCCGCGGACGTGCTGCGGGCCCTGGTCGACCACGTCCGGCCCGCTCTCGCCGCGGCCGGCGACCTCGGCCGGGTGGAGGCCGGCGTCGCCACCCTGCTGTCCCGCGGCACCGGGGCGGACCTGCAGCGCCGGGTGTACCGGGAGACCGGCGACCTGACCGCCGTGGTGCGCGCCGCCGTCGAGGTCACCTCCGCCTGACGGCCGACCGGGGACCGTGCCACCGTGTGCGCATGGCGATGGACGAGCTCCTCGCGGGGATCGCGGTCGCCGACTCCCCGCGAGCCCGCGAGTGGTTCGGCCGCCTGCTCGGCCAGGACGCCGACGTCGTCGCGCACGACCGGGAGGTCCTGTGGCGCGTCGCCGAGACCGGGTGGCTCCACGTCGTCGAGGACCACCGGCGCGCCGGGCACGGTCTCGTTGCGATCGAGGTGCCGGCCCGGGAGGAGGCGCCGGACGACCTGCGGGGGCGGGGCACCGCCAGCGGCCCCGTCACGCCGGAGGGCGACGGCGCGCGCAAGGCGGGCGGAACCGACCCCGACGGCAACGGGATCGCCTCCATCGACGGGATCGCCTCCATCGACGTCGCCGGCGGCTGACCGCCGCCTCCCGGCCGGTCGTCAGGAACGCCCGTTATCGTCCCGCTGCATGGACACCGTCCGCTGGCGCGACGTCGTCCGCCCCGACCTCTTCGGTCCGCACCCCGACCGACGGGACCGGGCCTACCGCTGGGTGATCCGGCTGGCCCTGCTCGTCTTCCGGTTGCTGCGGCTGCGCTTCGACGTGCGCGGCGCCGGGCACGTCCCGACCTCCGGCGGGGCGATCGTCTGCAGCAACCACGTGAGCTTCCTGGACTTCACGTTCCTCGGCCTGGCCGCCCTCCCGCAGCGCCGGCTGGTCCGCTTCATGGCCAAGGCGTCGGTCTTCTCCTCCCGGCTGTCCGGGCCGTTCATGCGGGCCATGCACCACATCCCGGTCGACCGCCGGGCCGGCGCGGCCGCCTTCGAGTCCGCCGTGCGGGCGCTCAAGGACGGGGAGGTCGTCGGGATCTTCCCCGAGGCCACGATCAGCAGCAGCTTCCGGGTGAAGGACCTCAAGGCCGGCGTCGCCCGGATGGCCATCGACGCCGGCGTGCCGGTCCTGCCCGCCGCGGTGTGGGGCGGCCAGCGGATCGCCACCAAGCACCGCCCCGTGAACCTGCAGCGCCACGTCGCGGTCACCGTCGTCCTCGGCGAACCGCTCGTGCCCGACCCGGGGGAGCGGCCCCAGGAGCTGCTGCGCCGGATCCGAACGGCCATGGAGGAGCTGGTCGACCAGGCGCAGCGCGGCTATCCCCAGCAGCCGGCCGGCCCCGACGACCGGTGGTGGCTGCCCGCCCACCTCGGTGGCACCGCGCCCACGCCGGAGGAGGCCGAGGCGCTCGACCACCACGACGTCCGCGGGACCCGCACGAGGCTGCCCCGCCCGCACCCCACCGCCCGCGTGAGGGCCCTGTTCGCGCGGCGGCGCCGCCCCCGCTGAACTCGTGGGATGCGCCTCCGGCCGTCACTCGACGACCACCGGCGCCATCAGCCGGAACACCTCCAGCTCGACGTCGTACCAGCGGCGCATCCGGCCCAGCGGCTCCATGCCCAGCCGGCGGCAGACCGCCAGCGACGGCGCGTTGCCCGGCCGCACGACCGCGTAGACCTCCGGCAGCCCGGCGGCGAAGGCGCGGTCGATGACCGCCCGCGCCGCCTCGGTGGCGTAGCCGTGCCCCCAGCTGTCGGGGTGCAGGTGCCAGCCCACCTCCACCTCGCCGACGCCGCCGGGCAGCGGCTTGAGCAGCACGGTGCCGGCCACCGCCCCGGTCCCGGCCACCTCGGCCGCCCACACCCCGAACCGCTGGTCGGCGCAGACCGCCGCCCAGCGCGCCACGAGCTCGACCGGGGTCAGGGACGGCGTCCCGCCCAACCACCGGGTCACCTCGTCGCGGCCGTAGAGGTCGGTCAGCCGGGCGAGGTCGTCGCGGCTGGTGGTCCACCGCCGCAGCCGCAGGCGCCGGGTGCGCAGCTCCCCACCGGCGGCCTCCATCCGCCCTGCCTACCCCCGGGGACGGTCACCAGCCACCCGGCGCCGTGATCGGGGGACCTGGTCGTCGAGCGCCCCCTCCCCACACCGCAGACGGTGGGGGAGGACGCCGCGGGATCGGGTGGCGAGGCCCTCGCCCCGCCCTCTCCTCAGTCGGCCAGGGACGCCACCCGGGAGGCCGCCGCGGCCACGTCGGCGGCGACCGGGTCGACGTCCCGGGCCCGCCACCAGGCCTGCCCGCTCTCCGGGAGGGTGGCGATGGGGTCGTAGTAGGTGTACCGGCGGTCGAGGGCGTCCTCGTCGGTCCGCTCGATGCCGGTGCGGTAGTTCTTCGTCCAGTAGCTGATGCCGCGCTCGCGGTCGTACTCGGCGACCTGGTGCACCCAGCGCTTGCCGACGTAGGGCACGTCGCAGACGATCCGCGGCGTCGCGAAGCCGGGCAGGTACCCCATGACGTCGTGCTGCAGGGTCTGCGCCTCGGCCAGCGACACCCGCCAGTGCTCCGCGCTGGGGACCATGTCGCACATGTAGAAGTAGTAGGGCGTGATGCCGGCGCCGTCGAGCAGCGCGAAGCACAGGTCCAGCAGGGCCGGTGCGGTGGCGTTCACGCCGCGCAGCAGCACCCCCTGGTTGCGGACGTCGCGGACCCCGGCGTCCAGCACCGCCCGCGCCGCCTCGGCCACCAGCGGGGTGACCTGCTGCGCGGCGTTGACGTGGGTGTGCACGGCCAGCGACACGCCCCGCTCCCGCGCCCGCCGGGCCAGGCGGCCCATCCCCTCGACCACGTCGTCCTGCAGCCAGTGCTGCGGCAGGCCCATGAGCGCCTTGGACGCCAGCCGGACGTCCCGGATCGACTCGATCTCCAGCAGCCCGGACACGAACGCCTCGAGGGTCCGGAACGGCAGGTTGGCGACGTCCCCGCCGGAGACCACGACGTCCCGCACGCCGGGGGTGGCCCGCAGGTACTCGAGCATCGCCGCGTGCCGGTCTCCCGGCTTGAGCGCGAACCGCAGCTTGGCCACCGCGGGCGTGGAGTTGCCCACGAGGTCCATCCGCGTGCAGTGCCCGCAGTACTGCGGACAGGTCGGCAGCAGCTCGGCGAGCACCTTGGTCGGGTAGCGGTGGGTCAGCCCCTCGACCGCCCACATCTCGTGCTCGTGCAGCGAGTCGCGCGCCGCATAGGGGTGGCTGGCCGCCGCGCCGGGCAGCCGGTCGGAGGCCACCGGGAGCATGTAGCGCCGCACCGGGTCGGCGAGGACCGCCGCGGTGGTGGGGACGGCGTCCGGGACGATCGTGTTGAGCATCTGCGGCGGCAGCAGCAGCGACATCGTCGCCCGCCCGGCCTGGTCGGCCGCCACGTCGGCGTAGAAGCCCTCGTCGAGCAGGTCGCCGTACACGCCGCGCAGCTGCCGCACGTTCTTCACGCAGTGCGCCCGCTGCCACTGGGCGCTGCGCCACTCGGCCTCGGTGACCTCGGCGAAGCCGGGCAGCCGCCGCCAGTCGGGCTCGGCCAACGGCCGGGCGGCGTACTCGTAGGGCTGTTCCAGCACGGCGGGCACCTCTTCCGGGTGGCGGTCCTCGCGACATCGACGACTCTAGCGGGAGGATGTTCGGGCTGATGGACAGCACGCGATAGGTTTTCCTCCCTCGATCGGGTGAGACGGGAGTTTCGAGTGGGAACGGTGGAACGCGCCCTCGGGGTGCACCGGGTGCTGGAGCCGCCCGGGGTGCTGCCCCAGGCCGCCGCGCGCCTGGACCCCGACCCGGCAATCGGCCCCGACGAGGTCCGCATCGCGGTACAGCGGCTGAACCTCGACGCGGCGTCCTTCCGGCAGCTGACCGAGGCCTGCGGCGGGGACGGCGCGGCCGTCCGGGCGGCGGTGCTGGAGATCGTCGCCGCCCGCGGCAAGGTGCAGAACCCGGTCACCGGCTCGGGCGGGATGCTCATCGGGGTCGTCGACGCGGTGGGGGAGGAGTCCCCGCTCGGGCTCACGGTGGGCCAGCGGGTGGCCACGCTGGTCTCGCTGACCCTCACGCCGCTGGCGATCACCGACGGTCTGGCCGGCTGGGACGGGCGCTCCGAGCAGGTCCCGGCGGCGGGGACGGCGATCCTGTTCGCCCGCTCCATCGCCGCCGTCCTGCCCGACGACCTGCCCGACGCGGTCTCCCTCGCCCTGCTGGACGTGTGCGGGGCGCCGGCGGCCGCCGCCCGGGTGGTGCGGCGGGACGCGGCGCGGTCGGTCGCCGTCCTGGGCGCGGCGGGCAAGTCCGGCTGCCTGAGCCTGGCCGCCGCGCGGGCCGCGGGCGCCACCGAGCTCACCGGCCTGGTGCGCGACGAGCGCGAGGCCGCGGCCCTGACCGCCGCCGGCCTGGCCGACCGCGTCGTGGTCGCCGACGCCACCGACCCGCTCGCCGTCGCCACGGCCGTCGGCACCCCGGCGGAGGTCACCGTGGTCTGCGTCGACGTGCCCGGCGCCGAGCACGGCGCGGTCCTCGCGACGGCCGACGGCGGCACCGTGGTCTTCTTCTCCATGGCGACGTCGTTCGCGCGGGCGGCGCTCGGGGCGGAGGGGATGGCGGCGGACGTGACCATGCTGATCGGGAACGGCTACACGCCGGGGCACGCGACCCTGGCGCTGGACCTCTACCGGTCCACCCCGGGCGTCCGGGCACTCATCGACCCCCGGGTGCACGCATGAGCCTGCTGCTCACCGACGTGACCGTCGGGGACCGGCCCGGGCGGGCGGTGCGGGTGGAGGACGGCCGGATCGCCTGGCTCGGCGACGGCGCCGACGCCGCGCCCGCCGACCGGGTCGTCGCGGGGGAGGGGGCGCTGCTCACGCCCGCCTTCGTCGACGCCCACGTGCACGCAACCGCGACCGGGCTGGCGCTCACCGGGCTCGACCTCCACTCGAGCCTGAGCCTGCGGGACGCCGTCGCGTCGCTGGGCGCGCACGCGGCCACCGCGCCCGGCGGGATCCTCTTGGGCACGGGCTGGGACGAGACGTCGTGGCCGGAGGGCCGGGGCCTCACCCGGCACGACCTGGACGCCGTGGTCGGGGACCGGCCGGCGTACCTGGCGCGGGTCGACGTCCACTCGGCCACGGTGTCCACCGGCCTGCTCGACCGGGTGCCGGGGATCGCGCAGCTGCCCGGGTTCGCACCCGACGGCCGGCTGCGCCTCGACGCCCACCACGCCGCCCGCCAGGCCGCCTACGGCGCCGTGGACGCCGGCCAGCGGCGGGTCGCCCAGCGGGCCACGCTCGCGGCCGCCGCGGCGCTGGGCATCGGCAGCATCCACGAGATGGCCGGCCCCGAGGTGTCGAGCGCGGCGGACCTGGCCGACCTGCTGGCGCTGGCCGCCGAGGCGCCCGGCCCGCGGGTGCGGGGCTACTGGGGCGAGCTGGCCGAGCGCGGCGGCCTCGACGTCGTCGCCGGGCTGGCCCTGGCCGGCGCCGGGGGCGACCTGTTCTGCGACGGCGCCTTCGGCTCGCACACCGCGGCGCTCACCGCCCCCTACACCGACCGGCCCGACACCGCCGGCCACCTGCGCTTCGCCACCGCCTCCCTCGTCGACCACGTGCGCGCCTGCACCCGCGCCGGGGTGCAGGCCGGGTTCCACTGCATCGGCGACGCCGCCGTCGAGCAGGTGCTGACCGCCCTCGGCGCCGTCGTCGAGGAGCTGGGCCGGGCCGCCGTCCGGGCCTGCCGGCACCGGCTGGAGCACGTGGAGATGGCCGCCCCCTCGGCGGTGGAGCGGATGCGGGACTGGGGGATGGTCGCCAGCGTCCAGCCGGCCTTCGACGCGGCCTGGGGCGGCGCCTCGGGCATGTACGCCGAGCGGCTCGGGGACGAGCGGGCGCGGGACTGCAACCCCTTCGCCGACCTGTCCGACGCCGGGGTCGCGCTCGCCCTGGGCAGCGACGCCCCGGTGACGCCGCTGGACCCGTGGGGCGGGGTGCACGCCGCGGTCGACCACCGCACGCCGTCGTCGGGGCTGCGGCCGTTCGACGCCTTCGACGCGGCCACCCACGGCGGCTGGTACGCGGTGCGGGCCGAGCACCCCGGCGGGCCGCTGGCGGTCGGCGCGCCCGCGGACCTGGCGCTGTGGGAGACGACGCGGACCCTCTCCGCCGTCCTCGCCGAGCGGGCCCGGCCCGCCTGCCGCGCACTCCTCGTCAACGGTCGGGAGGTCCCGTGACGACCCTGCAACTGGACCCGGTGCTGGTGGCGCGGGCGCGCGAGCTCGCCGTCCGCGCGGCGGCGCCCGTGGTGGACCTGGCCCGGCGGCACACCACCGTCTCCGTGGAGCGGGCGGTGCTGCGCCTGGCCGGGCTCACCGGCACCGACCCGGTGACCGGCGAGGGCGCGGTCACCGACCGCGTGCCGTGGGTGAACCGCGTGGTGGACGCCGTCCGCGAGCAGGTGGGGCTGGAGTCCGGCGTCGCGCTGCCGGTGTGGCACGCGATCGCCTCCGGGACGGCGCCGGACCTGCCGGCGCTCGCCGAGCAGGTGGGTGCCGGGACGGCGCGGTTCCGCCTGCCCACCGGCGCCGACGCCGAGCGGGCCCGGGAGGCCGCCCGCGCCGCCGTCGCCACCGGTCTCGCCCGGGTCGACGCCAACCGCGTCCGCCGCGAGGAGCTGGTGGCCACCCTCGGCGACCCGCCCCGGCGGCCGTGGATCTACCTGATCGTGGCCACCGGCGACATCCACGAGGACATCCCGCAGGCCCAGGCCGCCGCCCGGGCCGGAGCCGACGTCATCGCCGTCATCCGCTCCACCGGCCAGTCGCTGCTGGACTACGTGCCCGAGGGCGCCACCCGCACCGGGTACGCCGGCACCTACGCCACCCAGGAGAACTTCCGGCTGATGCGGGCCGCCCTGGACGACGTCGGCGCGGAGCTGGGCCGCTACGTGCGGCTGACCAACTACGCCAGCGGCCTGTGCATGCCCGAGATCGCCGTCCTGGCCGGGCTGGAGCGGCTGGACATGATGCTCAACGACGCGATGTACGGGATCCTCTTCCGCGACATCAACCCGCAGCGCACCTTCGTCGACCAGCGCTTCAGCCGGATGGTGCACGCCCGCGCCGGCATCGTGATCAACACCGGTGAGGACAACTACCTCACCACCGCCGACGCCGTCGACGAGGCGCACACCGTCACCGTCAGCCAGCTGCTCAACGAGACCCTCGCCCACGAGGCCGGCCTCGAGGACTGGCAGCTGGGCCTGGGCCACGCCTTCGAGATCGACCCGGACCGGCGCGAGTCGTTCCGCCTCGAGCTGGCGCACGCCATGCTCGCCCGCGCGCTGTTCCCGGACGCGCCGCTGAAGTGGATGCCGCCGACCAAGCACATGACCGGCGACGTGTTCCGTGGCTACCTGCTCGACGGGTTCTTCAACCTGGCCGGGGCGCTGACCGGCCAGGGCATCCTGCTGGTCGGGATGATGACCGAGGCCGTGGTCACCCCGTGGCTCTCGGACCGCGACCTCGCGCTGCGCAACGTGCGCTACGTCCTCGATGCCGCCGGCGGCCTGGTCGAGGACTTCGCGCCGCCGAAGGGCGGGTTCATCGACCGCCGCGCGCACACCGTGCTCACCGAGGCGGTGCAGCTGCTGGAGCGGATCGCCGACGAGGGCCTGCTGCAGGCGATCGCCGACGGCACCTTCGGCATCACCAGGCGGCCGCCGGACCGCGGCAAGGGCCTCGACGGCGTCGTCCGGCTGGGCCCCGACGCGTACAACCCGGCGCTGGAGCTGCTGGAGCGGGAGCCGGCCCGTGCCTGAGGACAGCCGCGGGAGCATCGCAGCGGGCGCCGGCGAGCGAGGAGCGGATCGCGGCGCGGAGTCAGGCCGTCGGGCAGGCCCTGAGGGGATCGTGCGCCCGTACGGCGACACCACCGGCGACGGCATGGTGCAGCTGTCGTTCACCCTGCCGGTGGCCCCCGGCCCGCGGGCGGACGGCGCCGCGCTCCAGCTCGCGCAGAAGATGGGCATCGAGCCGGCGATGGTCGTGCACAGCCACGGGGTGGGGGAGGGCTTCACCTTCTTCGTCGTGTACGGCAGCGTGCGCCACCTCGTCGACCTCGACGCGGTGGCCGTGGAGGAGCGGGCCTACCCGCTGCTGTCCCCGGCGGAGGTCAACGCCGCCATCCGCTCCGGGCTGCGCCGCAAGCTGGTGGTGCTCGGCGCGTGCATCGGCACCGACGCGCACACCGTCGGCATCGACGCGATCCTCAACCTCAAGGGCTTCGCGGGGGAGAAGGGCCTGGAGTACTACCGGGAGATGGAGGTGGCCAACCTCGGCGCGCAGGTCAGCGTGCCGGAGCTGGTCGCGCGGGCGCGGGCGGTCCGCGCCGACGCCGTCCTGGTCTCCCAGGTGGTCACCCAGCGGGACGCCCACCTGCGCAACACCCGCGAGCTCGCCGCCGCCTTCCGCGAGGCGATGGGGGAGGACCGCCCGCTGGTGGTGGTCGGCGGCCCCCGGTTCGACCCGGCCATGGCCGGCGACCTCGGTGTCGACAAGGTCTTCGGCCGGGGCACCACGCCCGGCGAGGTCGCCAGCTACCTGGTGTCCGCCCTCGTCCCGAACGGAGCCCCCCAGTGACCGACGACCCCCGCCTCGGCCTCACCGTCACCCACCGCCGGTACGTGCCGTACGCGCACGCCCACTACGGCGGGAACCTGGTGGACGGCGCCTACACCCTCGGCCTGTTCGGGGACGTGGCCACCGAGGTCGCGATCGTCATGGACGGCGACGAGGGGCTGCTGGCCGGGTACACCGAGGTGCGCTTCCTCGCCCCGGTGCAGGCCGGCGACGTGCTCGAGGCGACCGCGGAGGTGGTGCGGATCGGCCGGCGCAGCCGGGAGCTGCGCTGCACCGCCCGCGTGGTGGCCCGCGCCCGCCCGGAGCGGGGCCCGTCGGCGGCCGCCGTCCTCGACCCGCCGCAGCCGGTGGTGGAGGCGACCGCGACCCTCGTCGTCCCCGGCCCGGCGTGATCAGCGGGGCGCTGTCCAGGCGCCACGCCGTAACGAAGAGGTCACAGTTCGCCACGGACCCCTCGGAGGGCGGCACGCCCGTCGGCCCACTTCTTACAGTGCCTGCAGTTCCACTCCGGGAGCACCGGCACGTGCCTCCCCGGACCAGTCGTGCGGGCCCTCCGGCCGCGCGGACGGCGCCGCCGCCCGCAGTCCGGGCCGGGAGCGCCGGCGGCTGCCCCGGGGATCACGCGGCGGGCACCCGGCGGGGCCCGCCCGGGTCCGCACCACCAGACAACGGCCCGCCGATCGCCGCCAGCGACCGGCCGGCCGGCCCGGAGGTGCGCCTCCCCGAGCGCGGCGGCCGCCGGCGCGGACCGGAGCGCCGGCGCGGACGACGCACCCCGGTCGGCGGGATCGCCGGCCGGCCGCGCCGGGATGGGATGCTGGGGCGCGCACCGCGGCACCGGAGCCGGCGGTCGCGGCCCCGGTGCGACCGGCCCGGGGGACAGGAACGGGCAGAGCACGGGAGGCGACGGTGGGAGCAGTCGCCCCCGGCACGGTGGAGCGCCCCGCCGAGGCGCCGCAGCCGGCGTCCCCGGCCCGCCGACCCCGGTGGCCGCGGCGCACCCTGCTGGCCGCCGCCGGCGGGGGACTGCTCCTGCTCGCCTTCCCCGGCTGGGGCCTGTGGCCGCTGGCCCCGCTCGGACCGGCCACCCTCGCGCTCGCCGCGCACGGGCAGCGCGCCCGTTCCGGGGCGTGGCTGGGCCTGGTGTGCGGTCTGGCGTTCTTCGTGCCGCTGCTGTCGTGGAGCGGCATCTACGTCGGTGCCTTCCCGTGGCTGGCCCTGGCGGTGTCGCAGGCGCTGTTCCTGGCGCTGCTCGGTGCAGCCACCGCAGCGACCTCCCGCCTGCCCCTGTGGCCGCTGTGGGCCGCGGCGCTGTGGGTGGCCGACGAGGCGGTGCGCGGCCGGCTGCCGCTGGGCGGCTTCCCCTGGGGCCGGCTGGGCCTGAGCCAGACCGAGGGCCCGTTCCTCTCCCTGGCCGCCTACGGCGGCGTGCCGCTGGTCGGCTTCGCCGTCGCGCTCAGCGGCACGCTGCTGGCCGCGGCCGTGCTCCGGCTCACCCGGCGGCGCCGGTCGGGCCGGCGCGCCGCGGCCGCGCTCCTCGCCGGCGCGGCCGCCGTGCCGCTGCTGGGCTGGCTGGCCTGGCTGCCGCTGCCCGGGCCCTCGCTGACCGAGGGCGGGCCGACCCGCACCGTCGCGGTCATCCAGGGCGACGTCCCCCAGCCGGGCCTGGAGTTCAACGAGCGCCGGCGCGCCGTCCTCGACAACCACGTCACCGGCACCGTCGAGCTGGCCGGGGCGGTCGCGGCGGGGGAGCGGGCGCAGCCGGACCTGGTCGTCTGGCCGGAGAACAGCTCCGACATCGACCCCTACACCAACGAGGACGCCGCCCGCGCGATCGACCGCGCCGCCGAGGCGATCGGCGCGCCGATCCTGGTCGGCGCGGTCGTGGACGGGCCGGGCCGGTTCATCAGCAACACCGGCATCGTCTGGGACCCCGAGACCGGGCCGGGCGACACCTACGTCAAGCGCCACCCGGTGCCGCTGGCCGAGTACGTGCCGGCCCGCGGCTTCTTCCGCTTCTTCAGCGACAAGGTCGACCTGGTGCGGCGCGACTTCGTGCACGGCACCGACGTCGGGGTGTTGCCGATGGGCGGTGCGCAGGTCGGCGACGTCATCTGCTTCGAGGTCGTCTACGACGAGCTGGTGGCCGACACGGTGCGCGCCGGGGCCGGGATGCTCGTCGTCCAGACCAACAACGCCACCTTCGGCTACACCGACGAGAGCGAGCAGCAGCTGGCGGCCAGCCGGCTGCGCGCCGTCGAGTTCGGCCGCACCGTCGTCGTCGCCGCCACCAGCGGCATCTCGGCGATCGTCGCGCCCGACGGTTCGCTGGCGGCCCGCTCGGAGCTGTTCGAGCCGGCGGTGTTCGTCGAGGACGTCGCCCACCGCGACTCCACCACCCTCGCCGAGCGGCTCGGCGCCGTGCCGGAGTGGACCCTCACCGCGCTCGGGGTCGGCGCGCTGCTCGCGGTCGCCGTCCCCGGCGGCGTGCGCCGCCGCCGGGCGCGGAGGAGCGCGGCGTGACCGGGTGGCGGGTGCTCGTCGTCGTCCCCACCTACGACGAGGTGGAGAACCTCGAGCCGATCCTCCACCGGCTGCACACCGCGGTCCCCGACGCGCACGCCCTGGTGGTGGACGACGGGTCGCCCGACGGCACCGGGGACCTCGCCGAGGAGCTCGCCGCCCGCGACCCCCGGGTGCACGTGCTGCGCCGCACCGCGAAGGCCGGGCTGGGCCCGGCCTACGTGGCCGGCTTCCGCTGGGGCCGGTCCCGCGGCTACGACGTCCTGGTCGAGATGGACGCCGACGGCTCGCACCACCCCGAGCAGCTGCCCGCCCTGCTGGCCGGCCTGGACGACGCCGACCTGGTGCTCGGTTCGCGGTACGTGCCCGGCGGCCGGGTGGAGGACTGGCCGGTGCACCGGCTGCTGCTGTCCCGGGCGGGCAACGTGTGGACCCGCTGGGCCCTGCGGCTGCCGCTCGCCGACGCCACGGGCGGCTTCCGCGCCGTGCGGGCCGACCTGGTCGACCGGCTGCCCTTCGACGACGTGGCCAGCCAGGGCTACTGCTTCCAGGTCGACTGGGCCTGGCGGGCCGTCCGCGCCGGCGCTCGCGTGGCGGAGGTGCCGATCACCTTCACCGAACGGACGTACGGCAGGAGCAAGATGAGCGGTTCGATCGTTGGAGAGGCATTGGTACGGGTCACCTGGTGGGGCCTGCAGGACCGGCTGGCCGACTGGCTGCCGGGCCGGGTCCGCCGCCCCGTGCCGGGACGGGTCCGCGACGGCGGGCGGTCGAGCGCGGTCCGGTAGGCGGGCCGGGGCCGCCGGGCCGGGAGCGGGCGCAGGAGAGCCGTGGGTCGCCGCGTGCGCATCGCAGCCGGGTTGCTCGCCCTGGCCGAGGTCGTCGTCTTCGTCCTGGTCGCGGGCTGGATCGGGGTCGGTTGGACCCTCCTGGCGGTGCTGGCCACCAGCGCGCTGGGCTGGGCGCTGCTGGCGCGGCAGGGCACCCGGGCGCTGACCGAACTGCGGGACCAGGCGCGGGGACGCCGCCCGTCGGGTCGCGCCCTGGGCGACGCGGGCCTGATCGCCGTCGGGGGGCTGCTCATGGTGCTGCCGGGCTTCCTCGGCGACCTGGTCGGCCTGCTGTGCCTGCTCCCGCCCACCCGGTTCCTGGTGCGCGGGCTGCTGGCGCGGGTGCTGGCGAACCGGCTGCCGGTCCAGCTGCGCGGCCCGGTGCACGTCCGCAGCCGCCGCGTCTCCGGCGTGCACCCCGCACCGGCCCCGGGCCGGCCGCTGGTCATCGAGGGTGAGGTCGTCGACGGCGGGCCCCACCGCGAGCCGGCGAGTGGTGGGGGACAGGGGCGTCCCTGATCCGCCGGCGACCGGCGCCGGGAGCCGGCGACCGGCCGGACCCACCGGCACCCGGACGCGACACGGCCCCGGTGGGGATCCCACCGGGGCCGTGTACGGCGATCTGCGCGGACGTCAGCTGGCGCGGGTCCGCCGACCGCGGAGCACCTCGAGGCGCTCGGCCAGGACCTCCTCGAGGTCCTCGACCGAGCGGCGCTCCAGGAGCATGTCCCAGTGCGTCCGCGGGGGCTTGACCTTCTTGGGAGCCGGCTCGGCACCGCCGACGAGCTTGGCGGCGGAGCCGTCGAACTTGCACTCCCAGGTGTCCGGGACCTCGGCGTCGTCCGCGAAGGGCACGGTGAACAGGTGACCCGAGGGGCACCGGTACTCCACGTACTGCCGCTCGATCGGCGCGGTGTTCCGCTCGGTCTCGTAGCTCACGCTGCCCAGTCGGCTGCCCCGCAGGGAACGCTCGCCCATGGCACACCGTCCTCTCGTGCTGGTGGTGTCGGTCGGTTCTCGACGTCGCTGGACGGGGGGTTACCCACCCGGCGAGGGAGTCGAAAGGACCAACGACAGATTTCGCGGAGAGATTCCGCAGAGTCGGTTCGAAATCATCGCATGGGGTGGTATAGGAGCCCGAGTCGCCCCCCCGACGGGGTGAGGTCAGCGCAGGGCGAGCTGCCCGGGGCCGGCCGCCGTCGGCCCCAGCTGACCCAGGACGTGGTGCCGCCGGCACAGCACCTGGTAGTGCACCTCGGGGTCCGGGCCGGTCTCGTCGGGCCCGGTCTCGTCCGGTGCGGGGGTGGGCGCGGTGTCGGCGACGACCACCGTCGCGCCCTCCCGCACCATGGCGCCGTCCACCACGCGGGCGTTGAGCAGGCCGGGGAGCCCGCACCAGCACAGCACCTCGACCTGCACCCGCTGGACGTCGTCAGCGACCTCCAGCAGCCGCTGGGTGCCCGGGAACAGCCGGGTGCGGAAGTCGGTGGTCAGGCCGAAGGCGTAGACGTCCACGTGGGACTCGTCGACGAGCTCGGCGAGCTGGTCGACCTGCGGGCCGGTGAGGAACTGGGCCTCGTCGACGATCAGGTAGTCCACCCGGTCGCCGGCCGCCCACGAGTCGCGGACCAGCAGCCGCAGGTCGGTGCCGGCGTCGACCTCGATCGCCTCCCGGCACAGCCCGACGCGGGAGCTGATCTGCGGCCGGTCGGACCGGTCGCCCTGGGTGAGCAGCAGGCCCCGCCGTCCCTGGCGGCTCTGGTTGTGGTCCACCTGCAGCGCGAGGGTCGACTTGCCGCAGTCCATCGGCCCGTGGAAGAACCGCAGGTGCGCCGGCGCCGGGTGCCGGCGGCGGTCACCGGCGGCCGGCACGGCGGACAGCGGCGCGGCGGCGCCGGGACCGGCGGGGGACGGGGACGTCACAGGCGCTCCGGAGGGGTGTTGCCCGCCGCGACGACGGCGCGGCGGATCGGCAGCGCGGCCAGCGCCACGAAGCCGGCCACGAAGAAGACGACCAGGCTCACGATCGCCAGCCGGTAGGAGCCGGTCAGCTGGTAGGTGAGCCCGAACGCCAGCGGCCCGAGCCAGCTGGTGCCGCGGTCGCTGATCTCGTAGAAGCCGTAGTACTCCGCCTCCTTGCCGGCCGGGATGAGCTGGCTGAACAGCGACCGGGACAGCGCCTGGGTGCCGCCCTGCACCAGCCCGATGACGGCGGCCAGCGCGTAGAACTGGCCGACCGCGCCGGCCTGCAGGAAGTAGGCGGCCACCAGGACGGCGATCCAGGCCACCAGGCTGCCCAGCACGACCCGCTTGGCGCCGTACCGGGCGGCCAGCCGGCCCAGGCCCAGCGCCCCGGCGATCGCCACCACCTGGACCATGAGGATGGCGCCGGTGAGCACCGACTGCGACAGGCCCAGCTCCTCGGTGGCGTAGGTGGCCGACAGCGAGATGACGGTCTGGACGCCGTCGTTGAACAGCAGGTAGGCGCCGAGGAACCACAGCGTCAGCGGGAACGCCCGCATCTCCCGCAGGGTCGCCGCCAGCTGCCGGAAGCCGCTGGCCGGGCGGCCCTCCGCCACGCGCACCGGCCGGTCCCGCAGCCGGGAGAGGGTGAACACGGTGAACGCGCCCCACCACAGGCCCGCGGTGGCCAGGCAGATCCGCACCGCCTCGCCCGTGGTCAGCCCCAGCCCCTCGGCGCCCAGGACCAGGCCCAGGTGCACCGCGAGCAGCAGCGCCCCGCCGACGTACCCGAACGCCCAGCCGCGGCTGGAGACCGCGTCCCGCTCGTCGGGGCCGGCCAGGTCCGGCAGCCAGGAGTAGTAGACGACCGTGGCCGCGCCGAAGCTGATGTTGGCCACGACGAACAGCAGCGCGCCGAGCAGGTAGCGACCGTCGGCGACGAAGAACAGCCCGGTCGTCGCCAGCGCCCCCAGCACGGCGAACCCGCCCAGCAGGTGCCGCTTGCGGCCGGTGCGGTCGGCCACCGCGCCGGTGAGCGGCAGGACCAGCACCTGCAGCACCACCGAGAGCGAGAGCACGTAGGAGAACCAGCTGCCGGGCGGGATGGACAGGCCCAGGACCCCCAGCCGCCCGTCGGGCCCGGCGGCCTCCTCGGCGACCGAGGTCAGGTAGGGCCCCAGGAAGACCGTGGTGACGCTGGTGTTGAACACCGACATCGCCCAGTCGTAGGAGTACCAGCCGAACCGCTCGCGGCGCAGGGCCCGGTCGGCGGAGGGGGCGGTCGGGGTCGCGGCCGTCGTCACGGGCGCAGGGTGTCAGCCGGGGCGGGGCCGGTCCAGCACCGCAGGGCCAGATGCGTCACGATCCGCTCACGGGATGTCGTCGGGGACGACGCCGCCGGGGAACGCCGCGGTCGCCGTCGTCGGCCGGGTCGGGTCCACGTGGGCGGGGCGGTCGGCCGGCTCCCCGGCACGCAACGGCGCCAGGCCCCGGGTGATCGCCGCGGCGATGCGGACGCGGGCCCGGTTGGCGTCGCCCACCCGGCCCGGCTGCAGGTCCTCGAAGAAGACGGCCGGCCCGATGTGCACCCTCAGCGCCGGCTGCCGCCAGAACGCCCGCAGCAGCGTCCGGAGCTTGCCCCAGTCGTTGGCGTACTGCAGCACCTCGTGGGCACCCCACTGGCTGACCGGGATGACCGGGACGCCGGCGGCCAGCGCCATCCGGGCCAGCCCCGTCCGGCCGCGCTCGGGCCACCCGTCCGGCGTCAGGCCGACGCGGCCCTCGGGGTAGGCGACGACGTGGCCGCCGTGGGACAGCGCCACCCGGGTCACCGTCAGCGCGTGGGCGGCGACGTCGGTGCCGCGCTCCACCCGGATGCCGCCGGACCGCTCCAGCAGCGGGCCCGCGACCGGCGCGCGCATGATGCCGCCGGTGGCCATGAACCGCGGGGTGACGCCGGCCCCGTGCAGCGCGACGGCCACCACGAAGGCGTCGAAGTCCCCGATGTGGTTGACCGCCACCAGCAGGGGCCCCCGCCGCCACTCCTCGGGGATCGAGCCGGTCACCTGCAGCCGGCCGAACACGCTCGGCAGCCACGACAGCCACCGCAGCGCGAACCGCCAGAACCACCAGGGCGGGGTCGCGGCGATGGCCAGCTCGCGGGCGAACCACTCCGGGTCGTCGGGGCCGACCAGGTCCGCGACGTCGGCGGGCAGCGGCGGCGTCCGGGGTCGCCACTCCCGGATGCGCTCCCCGAGACTCACCGCGGCACCCACTGGCCGCGCTTCTCCAGCAGCTCGCGCAGCATCGCCGGCCGGTCGGTCATGACGCCGTCCACGCCGAGGTCGAGCATCGCGGTGGTCTCCTCCTCGGTGTTCACGGTCCACACGTGGACCTGCAGCCCGCGGGCGTGCGCCGCGGCGAGGAACCGCTCGTCGACCAGCGCCCGGCCGCCCAGCTGCAGCGGCACCTGCGCGCAGCCGGCCTGGATGCGGACCAGGCCGGCTGCGCGGGGCGAGTAGGAGGACAGGCGCAGCGCCGCGACGCCGCGCGGGCCCAGCGAGGTGCAGACCGAGGGCCCGAACAGCCGCCGCGCGGCGGCGATGCGCGCGTCGGAGAACGAGCCCAGGCAGATGCGGTCGGCGACCCCCAGCCGGCGCACCGTCCGCACCAGCGGGGCGAGGACGCCGGCGGCCTTGATGTCGAGGTTGAACCGCACGTCGGGCCAGGCACCCAGCAGGTCCTCCAGCCGCAGGATCGGCTCCCGCCCGCCGATCCGCGCCGTGGCGATCTCCGACCACGGCAGCTGGTCGACCCGGCCGGTGCGGTCGGTCACCCGGTCCAGCGTGGGGTCGTGGAAGACGATCGGCACCCCGTCGGCGCTCACCTGGACGTCGGTCTCCAGGTACCGGTACCCCAGCGCCACGCAGGCCTCGAACGCCGGCATGGTGTTCTCGAGGTGCTCGATGGCACCCCCGCGGTGGGCCATGGCGATCGGGGTCGGCCCGTCGAGGAAGGCGTACCGGACCGGGACCACGCCGACACGCTAACGCCGGTCCCCGCGACGCCGGTCAGGGCCTCGTCCTGCCCGCCCCTGGCGTCCCTCCGGCACCGTCCGTGCCGCCCGCGGCGGCGCCGGCCAGCCGCGCGACGATCCGCTCCAGCACCGGCCGCGGCGTGGCCAGGTTGAGCCGGACGTGCCCGGCGCCCGGAGCGCCGCACTCCGGGCCGTCGACCAGGGCCACGCCCGCCCGGTCGAGGAAGAACGCCCCGGCCGAGGCGGGCAGGTCCAGCCCCCGGCAGTCCAGCCAGGCCAGGTAGGTGCCCTCCGGCGGCGTCCAGCGGACACCCGGCAGGTGCTCGGCCAGCAGCTCCCCGAGCAGCCGGCGGTTGCCGTCGAGGTAGTCCAGGACCCGGGCCAGCCACGGTCCGCCCTCGGTGTAGGCGGTGGTGTTGGCCAGCACGCCGAGGGTGGAGGCGGCGTGCGTGTACCGGTACCCGGTGCCGGCCCACGTGGCGGCGTCGGCCTCGTTGGACAGCAGCAGCTGGGCGGCCTTGAGTCCGGGCAGGTTCCACGCCTTGGACGCCGACGTCGCGGTGACGGTGTGCCGCGCGGTCGCGGGGGAGAGGGCCGCGTAGGGACGGTGCCGGCCTCCCGGGTACACCAGGGGCGCGTGGATCTCGTCGGCGAACACCCGCACCCCGGCCCGGTCCACGACGTCGGCCAGGGCCAGCTGCTCCTCCTCGGTGAACACCCGGCCCAGCGGGTTGTGCGGGTTGGTGTGCACCAGCAGCGCGCCGCCGGCGGCGAACGCCCGGGCGATGCCGTCGAGGTCGTAGGTCATCCGGCCGTCCCGCTCGACCATCGGGACCTCGATCAGCTGCCGGCCCAGCATGCCCGGCAGGGTGAGGAAGGGCATGTACGCCGGCGTCGGCAGGACGACGGGGCTGCCCGGCGGGGTGAACTGCTCGATGGCCACCTGCAGCCCGGCGAGGACGTCGGCCAGCGGCGAGACCCACTCCGCGGGCACCGCCCAGCCGTACCGGGACGCGTACCAGTCGGCGCACGCGCGGGCCATCGCCGCGGCGGCCTCGGCGGTCAGGTACCCGAACGCGGCCCGGTCGACCGCCTCGTGCAGCACCCGCTGGACCTCCGGTGCGGTGCCGAAGTCCATCTCGGCCACGAACGCGCCGATCGCCGGTCCGTACCGGGTCCACTTGAGGCTGCCGGCCGCCCGCAGCGCCTCCTCGGTGAGCGCGTCGAACTCCGCTGTCCGGTCCTCCACGTCGTCCTCCCGTCCCGCCGGCGCGCTCCGCGTGTCGGGCGTGTCCCTCGGTCCTGTCGGTGGTCACGTCTACCGTGCCCAGCGTGGCCAAGCAGGACAGGACGCAGCTGACCGACGAGGAGGCATCGACCGATCCCGCGCTGCCCGGCCCCCGCCGGGAGAGCGGCACCGAGCGGCGCTGCGGGTGGTGCCGCCGGGTGCTGCCACAGCAGGGGTCGGTGGGCCGGCCCCGTCAGTACTGCGGGCAGGCGTGCCGGCAGCGGGCCTACGAGCAGCGGTCGGCGACGGCGAAGGCCGGCCTGTCCGGCGACGTCGTCCTGGTGACCCGGTCCGAGCTCGACGGGCTGCAGGACCGGCTGTACCAGCTGCGCTGCGCACTCGAGGACGTGCAGACCCTGCTCAGCGAGCGGCACACCAAGGCCGAGCTGGAGCGGACGCTCGCCGACCTGGTGCGCTCCACCGGGCGGCTCGACAAGCTCTGGATCTCCGAACGCGCGAGCTGACCGGTCCACGGTCGCCGGCACCCGCCCGCAGTCGCCCCGATTCCGTCACCGTGACGAAATCAGGGCGACCCAGCGCCACCGCCCGGGGGAGGCCGGCTCGGGTCCCTCCGGGACGAGCGGCGGCCGGGACGGCTCAGCCGTCTTCCTCTTCCTCACCCTCGCCCTGCTCGACGCCGTCGTCCTGGTCGGAGTTGTTCGGCACGTTGTCCTGCGAGGGGTCGTTCTCCTCGTTGGTGTCGGTGTTGACGCTCTCGTCGTCGGTGGTGCCGTCCCGCTGGTCCTGCCCGGACGCCGAGCAGGCGGTCATCGTCGCGCCGCCTCCGAACAGCGCCAGGGCGGTCATCAGTGCGGCGATCGGGCGTCGGAGTTGCATGCCTCCGACCCTAGGCAGCCCGCGGGATGTCCGCCCGTCGAAGGTCCGGAGCAGCCGTGTTTTCGTCACAGTGACGGAATGCGGGGTGTGCCACGGGACCGGGGAAGGGGTGCCGGCACAGCCCGGTCGGACCGTCGAGACGACGAGCGCGGCGGGCCGGGTGGTCGATCCGGGACCGTGGCGGGCCGGGTCGGCGACGGGAGCGAGAAGTCACGACCCAGCCGGACGACGGGCGACGACCGGCCGGAGGCGCCGGGCCGGCCGAGTCGGACGACGGGCCGCACCGGCCGCACCGGCCGCCGCGGGATCCTCGGCGAGCGGCGCGAGACGACGGCAGGTCCTCGGTACGGAGCTCGGTACGGACCTCGACGGTGGATCGACCGCGCGGACGCCATCGCGGGAACGCGCCGCGTCCGACGGCGTCACGTCACGCCGGTCGGCCAGGACCGGATCGATCCAGGCGGTGCCGCCACGTCCGGCCGCCCGGATCCGCCGCGCCGATAATGCACATTATGTCAACTCGCGGAGCGGCCACCCGCTCCCCGGGCCGTCAGCTCAGGACCAGGACGTCGTAGTCGCTGAACCTCCGGTCGGCGGTGACGAGCACGAACCTGCGCCGCACCGCCTGCGCGATGAGCATGCGGTCGAACGGGTCGTCGTGGTGTCTCGGCAGCGCGCCGGCGGCCAGGCCGTCCTCCACGGTGATCGGCAGCACGTCGAACCCGTGACGCTCGATCTCGTCAGCCAGGTCGTCCGGGACGGAGAGCTTGCCGAGTGCCGCCTTGATCGACATCTCCCACGCCGACGCTGCCGACACCGCCACCGACGTCGCCGGGTCGGAGATCGCCTCCCCCATGGCCGGGGTCAGCCGGTGGTCGTCAGCCAGCCACCACAGCAGCACGTGGGTGTCGAGCAGCAGCGTCACGGGGCCACGTCGCCGTGGAAGGCGGCGATCACGCTCTGCGGCGTCTCGTCGAAGTCGTCGGCCATCACCACCCGTCCCCGCCACGCGCCGGGCTCCCGCCGCCGCCGGGCCGGCACAACGGCCACCAGTCGCGCGACGGGCTTCCCGGCCCGGGCGATGACGACGTCCTCCCCCCGCTCGACCGCCTCCAGAAGGCGGGAGAGGTGGGTCTTCGCCTCGTGGACGTTGACCGTGTGCTCCATGACGACCATGGTCGTTGGCTAAGTCGGACTAAGTCAACCGGGCCACCGATGAGTCGACCGGTGTGCGACGGTCTCTCCTCCGACAGCACCCCGCGCGCAGGAGGTCCCGTGCCGAGCACCATCCGACCGATCATCGTCACCCCGGACGTCGACCGGCTGCACGCGTTCTACACCGGCGTCCTGGGCGCCACGGAGACGATGCGGTACCCCGACGACGGCCCCGTGTCCTACGTCGGCCTCCAGGTCGGCACCTCGGAGCTGGGCCTGTCCTCCGACGGCTCCGTCGTCCCCGGCGACCCCGGCCGGATGCTGCTGAGCATCGAGGTGGACGACGTCGACGCGCTGTTGCCGCGCGTGACGGAACTGGGCGGACAGGCACCCGGCCCGGCCAACGACATGCCGTGGGGTCAGCGGGTCGCGCACGTCACGGACCCCGACGGCAACGTCGTCAACCTGACCCAGACACGCTGAGCCGCCCGTAGGGTCCCCGGGTGAGCAGCACCCGGGGCATCGTGCGCCCGTCGGCGATCCCCGACGTCTTCCGGCTGGAGCGGCTGGCGCCGTCGGAGGCCCTCGCCGACCTGGTCGCGCTGTACTGGCGGGTGTCGTGGGAGCTGCCGCCCGGGACCAGCCACGAGTCCCTCGTGCTGTCCTACCCCGCGGTCAACCTGTCCTTCGAGCCCGACGGCGCCTGGGTCACCGGACCGGTCTCGGGCACCTACCGGCGACCGCTCACCGGCGCCGCCACCGTCTCCGCGGTGCGGTTCCGGCCGGCGTCCTTCCGGTGCCTGGTCGACCGGCCGGTCAGCGAGCTGCGCGACCGCGTCGTGGCCGCCGAGGAGCTGCTCCCCCTGCCGGCGGGCCTGGAGGAGCGGGTCCGTGCCGGCGCCGACCTCGCGGCGGTCCGCGCGGTCCTCGAGCCGTGCCTGGCGACCCTGGCGCGCTCCCCCGTCGCCGACCGCGCCGCGCTGGACGCCGCCGTCGCGCTCATCGAGGCCGACCGGTCCATCACCCGCGTCGACCACCTCGCCCAGCGCACCGGCTACGGCGTCCGCCGGCTGCAGCGGGCCTTCGCCGACGCCGTCGGGCTGCCGGTCAAGCAACTCATCCGGGCCGCCCGGCTGCGCGAGGTCGCCGAGCGGGCCCTCGTCGGGGACGTGGACTGGGCCGCCGTCGCGGCCGAGCTGGGCTACAGCGACCAGGCCCACCTGGTCCGTGACTTCACCGCCGCCGTCGGCACACCCCCGGCCCGGTACGCGCGCGAGGCCGCCGGCGCGGAGGTGTCGCGTTCCTCCAAGACCGACGGCGGCCGGCCTGCCTAGCGTCCCGGACATGACCTCGACGCCCACCACGCTGCCCGCCCTGTACGACCGGCTCGAGGAGGCGGCCGGCGAGGCCCGCCAGATCGCCGCCGGTGCCACCGGTGCCCCCCTGGACTCCCCCACCCCGGACGCCGAGTGGGACCTGCGCGCCCTGCTGGACCACTGGATCCTCTACAGCGCCCACGGGCTGGAGTGCCGCGCCCGGCGGGAGCCGATCCCCGAGGAGCTGACCACCCGCGACTTCACCGCGGACGCCGACTGGTCGCAGCGCTACGCCGCCCAGCTGGACCGGGCGCTGGCCGCCTGGCGGGAACCGGCCGCCTGGCAGGGCACCGTCGACATCGGTGGCACGGCCGTCCCGGCGGAGACGGTCGCCGGGATGCTGGTCAAGGAGCTCGTCGTCCACGGCTGGGACGTCGCCCGGGCGACCGGCCAGCAGGTCCAGGTGGGCGAGGAGACCGCCCGCCTCGTCCTCGACCTGGTGGTGGAGCACGGGGAGCTGTTCCGCCAGTACGGCGGGTTCGCCGCCGAGCTGGCGGTCGACGACGCCACGCCGACGTTCGAGCGGGCGCTGCGGCTGTCCGGCCGCGACCCCGGCTGGCGCCCCTGACCCGCGCCCCGTCAGCGGCTGGAGACCGCCACCCGGACGCCGAGGGCGACCAGGACCGTGCCGCTCACCGCCTCGAGCCGCCGGCGGACCCGCGGGCGGCGGAACCACGTCCCGGCCCGCGCGACGCCGGCGGCCAGCGCCAGGTAGAGGCCCGTCTCCAGGGTGATCTGCAGCAGGCCGAGCAGCGCCGTCGTCGCGAACACCGGGCCGTCGGCGGGGACGAACTGCGGATAGAAGGCGATCATGAACACGGCCGCCTTGGGGTTGGCCAGTTGCACGAGGAGGCCCTCGCCGAACGCCGTCCACCAGCGCCGGCGGCCGACCGGGGGGACCGCGGGGCCGGGCACGTCCGGCCGGCCGCGCTCCCGCCACGCCGCCCGCCAGGCGCGGACACCGAGCACCAGCAGCACGGCGGCGCCGACCACCCGCAGCACCAGGTAGGCGATCTCGGACGCGGCGACCAGCGCGGCGAACCCGGCGCCGGCGAACAGGGCCCACAGGTACAGGCCCGCCTCGAGGCCGAGGACGGTGGGCACCGCGCCGGCGAGCCCGCGCAGGGCCGCCCGCCGGAAGATGAGTGCCATCGCCGGCCCGGGTGAGGCCGAGATGAGCAGGACCGCCAGCACGAAGGCCGGCAGCGAGGAGACCACGTCCACGGCCGGATGGTGACAGTCCCGGCCTCAGCCGGTCGACGGCTTTCCCGGCGCCGAGCGGGCCATGTGCTGCGCCACCCCGTCGAGGTGGCAGCCGAGGGCGAAGGCGAACTCGGGACCGACGTCGTGGTATCCCTCCGGGGCGGCCCCTCCCCGTCCGGCGCCGCACCCGGAGATGGCCGCCTCACTGCTGTGGTTCTGCTCGTTGCCTGTCAGTCGAGGCTGTGTTGGGGATAACGGCTCAGTGACCTGCGGGGTCGGCTCACAGGCGGCTGCGGTTGACTCGCCGCCGTGGACGTCGTCGAGCGCTTCTGGACCCGCGTCACCACCCCGGTCCCCGACCTGCCCACCGCGGTGCTGCTGGCCACCCTGGCCGCGGCCGCCGTCGTCGTCCTCTCCCCCGCCCTGTGGCGGCCGGCCCGGACCGTCGTGACGATCGCCCACGAGGGCGCGCACGGCCTGGTCGCCCTCGCGGCCGGCCGCCGCCTGTCGGGGATCCGGCTGCACTCGGACACCTCGGGCCTGACCGTCTCGGCCGGCCGGCCCACCGGGATCGGGATGGTGCTGACCTGCGCGGCGGGCTACACGGGGCCGGCGCTGTTCGGCCTGGGCGCGGCCGCGCTGCTGGCCTCCGGCCACGCGGTCGGGCTGCTGTGGGCGCTGCTGGCCCTGCTGGCGCTGCTGCTGGTGCAGATCCGCAACTGGTTCGGGCTGTGGGCGGTGCTGGTCACCGGCGCGGTGCTGGTCGCCGTGACCGCGTGGCTCCCGCCGGGCGGCCAGGCCGCGTTCGCCGCCGCCGGGACGTGGTTCCTGCTGCTCGCCGCCCCGCGGACGGTGCTCGAGCTGCAGCGCTCGCGGCGCCGCCGCGGTGCGCCCGACTCCGACGCCGACCAGCTGGCCCGGCTCACCCGCCTGCCGGCCCTGCTGTGGGTGGGGGTGTTCCTGCTGGTCGACGTCGGCGCCCTGCTCCTGGGCGGCTGGTGGCTGCTCGGCGAGCGCTGGGCCGGCTGAGCCGGCTCACTCCCGCCCGCGCCGCCGGGGCGCCGCACCCGCCGGCTGGCGCACCGGCTCGACGGGCGGTGCGGGCGGGATCGCGGCGACCACCTCGTCCTCGGCCACGGTCAGCCGCCGGCCGTGGTGGTGGACGTCGAGCGGCTCGCCCTCCGACACCCGGTAGCCCGCCTCGGTCGGGGTGACCGTCACCGTCAGGCAGCGGCCCTGGTAGTTGAGCCGGAAGCGCAGCCGGGAGATCCCCTCGGGCAGCCGCGGCGCGAAGGTCAGGTGCCCGTCGTGGTCGCGCATGCCGCCGAGGCCGGCCACCGCGACGGTCCAGCCGCCGGCCAGCGCGGCGATGTGCAGGCCGTGCCCGGAGTTGCCGTGCAGGTTCTGCAGGTCGGTGAGGGCGGCCTCGCCCCAGTAGTCGTGGGCCAGCTCGAGGTGCCCGGTCTCGGCCGCGACGACGGCCTGCGGCGCGGCCGACAGGGAGGAGTCCCGCACCGTGCGCGCCTCGTAGTACGCGAAGTCGGCGACCTTCTCCTCGTGCGTGAAGGCGTCGCCGCGCAGGTGCAGGGCCATCACCAGGTCGGCCTGCTTGACGACCTGCTTGCGGTAGATGTCGAAGTAGGGGTAGTGCAGCAGCAGCGGGTAGCAGTCCGGGGGCGTGCTCTCGAAGTCCCACTCCTCGTGGTGGGTGAAGGCGTCGGACTGCATGTGCACGCCGTGCCGGGTGTCGTAGGGCACGGCCATCAGGGAGGCCGCCCGCAGCCAGGTGTCGAGCTCGGCGTCGGTCACGTCCAGCCGCCCGGCGACGTCGGGCTGCCGCTTGACCGCCGCCGCCGCCTCCCGCAGGTTCCGCTGGGCCATCAGGTTGGTGAAGACGTTGTTGTCGACCACGGCGGTGTACTCGTCGGGCCCGGTGACGCCGTCGATGCGGAACCCGTGCTCGTCGTCGAAGTGCCCCAGGGACGCCCACAGCCGCGCGGTCTCGATGAGCAGCTCGGCGCCGTGGTCGCGGTCGAACTCCTCGTCCTCGGTGGCGTTGTGGTAGCGGACGACGGCGTCGGCGATGTCGGCGTTGATGTGGAAGGCCGCCGTCCCGGCCGGCCAGTAGCCGGAGGTCTCCTCGCCGCGGATGGTCCGCCAGGGGAACGCCGCCCCGTGCAGGCCGAGCACCCGGGCCCGCTCGCGGGCGAGGTCCAGGGTCGAGTGCCGCCAGCGCAGCGCGTCGCGGGCCGCCTCGGGCGCGATGTAGGTGAGCACCGGCAGCACGTAGGTCTCGGTGTCCCAGAAGGTGTGCCCGTCGTAGCCGGGGCCGGTCAGCCCCTTGGCCGGGATCGGCTGCCGCTCGGCGCGCAGCCCGGCCTGCAGCACGTGGAACACGCCGACCCGCACCGCCTGCTGCAGCTCGTCGTCCCCCTCGACCTCCACGTCGGCGTGCGCCCAGTGCGCGTCGAGCACCTCCCGCTGCTCGCGCACCAGCCGCTCGAACCCGGCGAGCTTCGCCGTCGCCAGCGCGCCCTCGACCTGGTCGCGCAGGGCCGCCGCCGACCGGCGGGAGGACCACCCGTAGGCCAGGTACTTGACCATCGTCACCGCCGACCCCTGCGGCAGCCGCGCGGCCAGGGTGAACCGGGCGAGGTCCTCCCCCGCCTCGATGTCCTCGGTGGAGCTGTCGGGCACCTCGACGACGTGGTCCATGCCGGCGGCCAGGCGCAGCTTGCTGCGGCGGGTGCGGTGCACCAGTACGGCGCGCTGGCCGCGGGCCACGGCCATCTCGCTGACCAGCGGGTGGGCCAGGGCCGCGGCCGCCCGCGGGTCGTCGGCCTCGCTGCCGCTGTCGATCGGCTCGTTGGCCAGCAGGTCCGACTGCAGGGCGACGTAGAGGTCGCCGCGGCCGTCGGTGCACTCGACGCGGTACTCGATGGCGGCGATGGACCGGCGGCGCAGGGAGACCAGCCGGGTGCTGGTGACACGGACCGTGCGCCCGTTCGGGGAGCGCCACTCGGTGGTGCGGCGCAGCAGCCCGCGGCGCAGGTCGAGGGTGCGGCGGTGGTCGATGATCTCGCCGTAGTCCAGGTCGAGCGGGGTGTCGCCGACCAGCAGCCGGATCAGCTTTCCGTCGGTCACGTTGACCACGGTCTGCCCCTGCTCGGGGAAGCCGTAGCCGGCCTCGGCGTAGGGCAGCGGCCGCTCCTCGAAGAAGCCGTTGAGGTAGGTGCCCGGCACCACGACCGGCTCCCCCTCCTCGAACGAGCCGCGCATGCCGATGTGCCCGTTGGCCAGGGCGAACACCGACTCGTGCACGGCCAGCGACGCGTGGTCGAGGCCGATCTCGGTGAGCGCCCACGGCTCGACGGGGAAGCTCGGCCGTCCCTCGGTCATGACCCGCCCTCCAGCAGCTGCGCCAGGTCGGTGACGACGACGTCCGCGCCGTTCGCCCGGAGCGCCTCGGCCTGGCCCACCCGGTCGACACCGACGACGTGGCCGAACTGCCCCGCACGGCCGGCCGCCACACCCGCCAGGGCGTCCTCGAACACCGCGGCGCCGGCCGGGTCGACCCCGAGCTCCCGGGCGGCGGCGAGGAAGGTGTCCGGCGCGGGCTTGCCGCGCAGCTGCTGCTCGGCGGCGACGACGCCGTCGACCCGGGTGTCGACCAGGTCGGCGAACCCGCCGGCCGACACCACGTCGCCGCCGTTGCGGGAGGCGGTCACCACGGCGGTGAGCAGCCCCGCGTCCTTGACCGCCCGCAGGTAGCGCACCGACCCGGGGTAGACGTCGACGCCGTGCTCGGCCAGCTCGGCCAGGACCAGGTCGTTCTTGCGCAGGCCGACACCGTGCACCGTCTCGGCGTCGGGCGGGTCGTCGGGCGTGCCCTCCGGCAGCGTGATGCCGCGGCTGGCCAGGAAGTCGCGGACCCCGTCGAGGCGGGGCTTGCCGTCGACGTAGCGGTTGTAGTCGTCCTGGGTGAACTCCGGCGCCGCCGGGTCCCGCCGGTGCAGGAACTCGTCGAACGTGCGCTTCCAGGCCGCCATGTGGACCGTCGCGGTCCGGGTCAGGACGCCGTCGAGGTCGAACAGGCAGGCGCGGATGGAGTCCGGGAGTCCGAGCACGGCCCGACGCTACCGGCGCCCGGCGTCGCGCGTCGGACGGGAACCCGCTGTTCACCGACGAGCGGCCCCCTCCCCGCCCCCGCCGGGTCCCCCCGGGCGCCTGCGCGTGCCGGGAGGCAGGGGCCTCCCAGCGCGAGGGGCGGGGAGGGCGGGGTCCTCCTAAGGTCGGCGGCGGACGCGGGGCACCCGTCCCGCGGAGGACCGAGGAGAGGACCCCCATGGCCGACCGCCCGACGCCGCCCGACCCCTTCGACTTCCTCCCGCAGGTGCCCGGCTTCGAGCTGACCAGCACCGACTGCAGCGACGGCCAGCCGCTGCCCATGCCGCACGTCAGCGGGGTCATGGGCGCCGGAGGTGAGGACCGCTCGCCGCAGCTGTCCTGGTCGGGCTTCCCGGAGGGCACGCGCAGCTTCGCAGTCACCGTCTACGACCCCGACGCGCCCACGCAGAGCGGCTTCTGGCACTGGGCGGTGGCCAACATCCCGGCCACGGTCACCGAGCTGCCCAGCGGCGCCGGCGACCGGGACGGCTCGGGCCTGCCCGAGGGAGCGGTGCAGCTGCGCAACGACGCCGGGTTCCCCGGCTACGTGGGCGCCGCACCCCCGGCCGGGCACGGCCCGCACCGGTACTTCATCACCGTGCACGCCGTGGACACCGAGACGCTGGACGTCACGCCCGACACCACGCCCGCCGTCCTCGGCTTCAACCTGTTCGGCCACACACTCGGACGGGCGACCCTAGTGGCCACCTACGTACAAGACTGACTCCAGCGGGTGAGGAACACGCGGCAGTTCTTTGAGAACTGAAGCTTCTCCCAGATAGCGGGCGCACGATGACGGCATGCCGGCGGTCGCGTCGCCCCGATCCGGCCCCGGGCGTGCCCGCGGCACGTCCGCGCTGCTCATCGCGTTGGTGGGCGTCCTCCTCGTGGCCGCCTGGCCCGCTCCGCCCGCGGCGGCGACCGCGGTCTCGTCGGCGGACGCGGTCGCGGCCGCCGCGGCCGCCTTCGGCGACACCGGCACGCTGGCGGTCGTCGTCGCCCCGCAGCAGACCCCGCTGACCGGCCTGACCGCGCGGGCGATCGAGGCACGCACCACCCGGCTGGCCGCCGCCAGCGCCGACAACGGGCAGGGCGACCGGGTCTTCCCCACCGCGTCGCTGGTCAAGCTGTTCCTCGCCGAGGGCGTCCTGGCACGGGCCCGCGCGGGACAGGTGACGCTCACCCCCGACGACCTGGGCACGCTGCAGCGGATGATCGCCCGGTCCTCGGACCCCGCCGCGTCCGCGGTGTGGGGGCGCTTCGACGGCCCCGGCCTCGTGCGGGACGTCGCCGCCCGCTACGGCCTGACCCGCACCGCGCCACCCCGCGTCCTCGGCGAGTGGGGCGAGGCGACCACGACCGCGCGCGACCTCGCCCGCTTCCTCGCCCTGCTGCCCGTCGTCCCCCACCCGGACGACGCCGCGACCCTCACCGGCTGGATGCAGGGGGCGACCCCGGTCGCGGCGGACGGTTTCGACCAGCGGTTCGGGACCTTCGGGGCCCTGCCCGGGACGCCGGCGGTCAAGCAGGGCTGGATGTGCTGCGTCGGCGGGCAGCGGCACCTGCACTCGGTCGCCGTCCGCGACGGGAAGGTCGTCGTGCTGCTCAGCGAGGTACCGCGCTCGGTCGGCTGGGCCGCCGGCCGGGCGGCGCTGACGGCGGCCGCCGCGGCCCTCGCCGCACTCCCGCCCGGGTCCTGAGCCGGTTCAGTCCCCGGCCGCGGCCGGCCCGGCCACCCCGACGGTGGCCAGCCGGGCGAACCCCACCCGCTCGTACACGCGGGCCACGTCGTCGTCCCCGGCGACGAGGAAGACCAGGTCGGCGGTCTCCCGGGCGTGCGCGGCCAGGGTGGAGGCTACCGCCGCCCCCAGGCCGCGGCCGCGGAAGCGGGGCAGCGTCGCCACCCCGGTGATCTCGCTGACCTCGGAGCCGCCGATGTCGACCGGGTGGTGGGCGCCGACCGCGACCGGGTCGCCGTCCTCGACGGCCACCATCATGACCGTCCGGCCGCTGGCGATCCGTTCCCGCAGCACCGCCGTCCGGGGCGACTGCGGCGCCGCCACCGCCGGCTCCTCCCCCACGTCGGCGCGCGGGCCGGGGTGGGCGAAGGCGATCGACGCGAGCCGCTGGTAGCGCGGCAGCTCGGGGTCGTCGGCACCCACGAGGTAGAGCCGGACCCCGTGCGGGAGCAGCAGCTCGACCGGGTCGGCGGCGACCAGCAGCGGGGACTCCTCCACGACGAGGCCGGCCGCCCGCACCGCCGTCGCGGCCGACGGCGTGCACTCGCAGACCCACTCGAGCGCCACCGGCAGCCCGGACCGCCGCTGCAGCGCGACCGCGGCACCGACGTCCTCGGCCGTCACCGCCTCCCCCGCCCGCGGACGGGCCGGGTGGGGCCACTCCGGGTCGCCCACCGGCACGTCGAAGGCCCCGGCGGCCTCGATCCGGGCATCCGGGAGCGGCGCGGCGGCGAAGTACCGCTCGATGCACTCGAGCAGCCCCGGTGACGTGGGCACACGCGCACCCTAGACGGGGCGGTCGGGCGGCGCCGCGACGGCGGCGCCCCGCCCCCCGCGGGCCACCCGGGCGGGTGAGCGCACGGGGCCGGACGGCACGATGGGCACCGTGACGGCAGGGACACGACACCAGGTCTCGCCCTACGCGGTGTTCGACCGCGACTCCTGGCGGGCCCTCGCGGCGGGCACCCGGCTGCCGCTGGACGAGGAGCAGCTGCGCGCGCTGGCCTCGCTGGGCGACCGCATCGACCTCGACGAGGTGGCCACGGTCTACCTGCCGCTGGCCGGGTTGCTGCGGCTGCACGTGGAGGCCAGCCGGCGGCTGTGGGCGGCGCGCAGCGAGTTCCTGGGCGACGCCACGGCCAAGGTCCCCTACGTCATCGCGGTCGCCGGGAGCGTCGCCGTCGGCAAGAGCACCACCTCCCGCCTGCTCCAGACGCTGCTGGCCGCGGGCCCCGGGGCGCCGCGGGTGGACCTGGTCACCACCGACGGGTTCCTGCTGCCCAACGCCGCGCTCGAGGCGCGCGGGCTGCTGGGCCGCAAGGGCTTCCCGGAGAGCTACGACCGGCGGGCGCTGCTGCGCTTCCTGGCCGACGTGAAGTCCGGGCGCGGCGAGGTCAGCGCCCCGCTCTACGACCACCAGTCCTACGACGTCGTCCTCGGAGCGCGGCAGGTCGTCGACCGGCCCGACATCCTCGTCCTGGAGGGGCTCAACGTCCTGCAGGCCGGACGGCGGGCCGACGGCAGCGCGCCCGAGGTCTTCCTCTCCGACTTCTTCGACTTCTCGGTCTACGTCGACGCCGCCGAGGCCGACATCCAGCGCTGGTACGTGGACCGGTTCCTGGCCCTGCGCCGGACGGCGTTCCAGGACAGCTCGGCCTACTTCCACCGGTTCGCCGACCTCACCGACGAGCAGGCCCGGGAGACCGCGCTGGGCATCTGGGCGGCGGTGAACGGACCCAACCTGCGCAGCAACATCGCCCCGACGCGCTCGCGGGCCCGGCTGGTGCTGCAGAAGTCGGCCGACCACGCGGTGCGCCGGGTCCTGCTGCGCAAGATCTGAGCCGGGTCCTGCGCCGGACCCGAGCCGGGTCTCCCCCACCGCGGGGCCCGCTCCCCGCCGGGCGAGAGTTGCCCATCCGGACGGGTGACGTCGTGAGGTGTGTCACCTGACAGGGGTCCGTGGCGCGCGCACACTCGGCGTCGTCCAGTGACCGGACACACACCCTGAGTGACCCCGGCGACGCTCGCCGGGCCGACCGGAGAGATCCCATGTGCTCCCACGTACCGACCTGCCCGGACCCCACCAGCGACCAGCGTGACCTCGCCACCGTCGTCTGCAGCCACCCCGAGCAGGGCTGGAGCCTGCTGTGCAACGGCGTGGTCCTCTTCGACGACGACGGCGAGCTGCTGCCCGACGGCCGCACGGTCGTCGCACACCGCGCCTGGCGGGCACCCGAGCTCGCCGCCTCCTGACCCGCCGGCTCCTCCCCCGTCGTCGCCGGCCCGTGCCGCGCCGCTCCCGCGGCGGACTCTGTTGGGGATAACGGACGAATCGGGGACAGCGGACCACGCCGCGGCGCCCGGTCTCAGGGACCGGGCGCCGCGTGCGGTCGATCGGCGCTCAGGCCTGGGCGCCCGCCGGCACGGCGTCGGCCGCCGTCCCCAGGTCGTCGGGGGCTCCCTCGCTGCGGTCGGGCACCCGCACGGCCGGACCCGGCGCCGGCTCGGGGTCGGCGAACGCCTCCGGCGGCGGGCAGGAGCACACGAGGTTGCGGTCGCCGTAGGCCTGGTCGATCCGGCGGACCGGGCTCAGGTACCCGCGGTCACGCAGCTGCGGGACCGGGAAGACGGCGACCTCGCGGGGGTAGGGCCGGGTCCACTCCCCCGCCACCATGCGCAGCGTGTGCGGTGCGTTGCGCAGCGGGTTGTCGGTCCGGTCGTACTCGCCCGAGGCGACCTTGTCGATCTCCCGGCGGATGGTGACCATCGCCTCGACGAACCGGTCCAGCTCGTCCTGGTCCTCGCTCTCGGTGGGCTCCACCATCAACGTCCCGGCCACGGGGAAGCTCATCGTCGGGGCGTGGAAGCCGAAGTCCACCAGCCGCTTGGCGATGTCGTCGTTGGTGATCCCGGTGGCCTTGGTGAGCGGCCGGATGTCGAGGATGCACTCGTGGGCCACCAGCCCGCCGGCCCCGGTGTAGAGCACCGGGTAGTGCTCGCGCAGCCGGGCGGCCAGGTAGTTGGCCCCCAGGATGGCGTGCTCGGTGGCCCGGGTCAGCCCGTCGGGGCCCATGAGCCGCAGGTAGGCCCAGGAGATGGGCAGGATGCCGGCCGACCCCCACGGCGCGGCCGACACCGTCGGTCCGTCCGAGCCGGTGTCCACGAGCGGGTGCCCGGGCAGGAACGGCACCAGGTGCTCGCGGACGCCGATCGGCCCCACGCCCGGCCCGCCGCCGCCGTGCGGGATGCAGAAGGTCTTGTGCAGGTTGAGGTGGCTGACGTCGGAACCGAACCGGCCCGGCCGGGCGAGGCCGACCATCGCGTTGAGGTTGGCGCCGTCGACGTAGACCTGGCCGCCGGCGTCGTGCACCGCGGCGCAGATCGACTGGATCTCGGTCTCGAACACCCCGTGCGTCGACGGGTAGGTGATCATGATCGCGGCCAGCCGGTCGGCGTGCTGGCCGATCTTGCCCCTCAGGTCGGCGACGTCGACGTTGCCCGCCTCGTCGCAGGCCACCACGACCACCCGCATGCCGGCCATGACCGCGCTCGCGGCGTTCGTGCCGTGCGCCGAGGACGGGATGAGGCACACGTCGCGGTGCTCCTCGCCGCGGGAGCGGTGGTACCCGCGGATGGCCATCAGCCCGGCGAACTCCCCCTGCGAGCCGGCGTTGGGCTGCACGCTGACCGCGGCGTAGCCGGTGATCTCGGCCAGCGCGGTGCACAGCTCGTCGATCAGCTGCCGGAAGCCGCGCGCCTGCCCGGCGGGGGCGAAGGGGTGCAGCTGGGCGAACTCCGGCCAGCTGATCGCCGCCATCTCGACCGCGGAGTTCAGCTTCATCGTGCACGAGCCCAGCGGGATCATCGTGCGGTCCAGGGCGAGGTCCTTGTCCGACAGCGACCGCAGGTACCGCATGAGCGCGGTCTCCGAGCGGTGCGCGGAGAACACCGGGTGGGTGAGGAACGGCGTGCGACGGCGCAGCTCGGCGGGCAGCGCGTCGGCGCCGGCGTCCTCCAGCGCCGCGTCATCCGCACGGACGCCGAAGGCCTCGGCCACCGCGCGCAGGACCTCCGGCGTCGTCGTCTCGTCGCAGGCCACCCCGACGGTGTCGGCGTCGACCAGCCGCAGGTTGATCCGCCGGTCGGCCGCGGCAGCGACCACCTCGGCGGCGCGGCCGGGCACGCGGGCCTGCACGGTGTCGAAGAAGCGGTCGTGGACGACGTCCACCCCGCCGGCCCGCAACCAGGTCGCCAGCGCCTGCGCGCTGCGGTGCACGCGGGCGGCGATGGCGGTGAGCCCCTCGGCCCCGTGGTAGACGGCGTAGGCACCGGCCATGACGGCCAGCAGCACCTGGGCGGTGCAGATGTTGCTCGTGGCCTTCTCCCGCCGGATGTGCTGCTCGCGGGTCTGCAGCGCCAGCCGGTAGGCGACGTCGCCGTCGGCGTCCACCGACACCCCGACCAGCCGGCCGGGCAGCTGGCGGGCCAGCCCCTCGCGCACCGACAGGTACCCGGCGTGCGGGCCGCCGTAGCCCATGGGGACGCCGAACCGCTGGCTGGTGCCGCAGGCGACGTCGGCGCCCCACTCCCCCGGCGCCTCCAGCAGGGTGAGGGCGAGCAGGTCGGCGGCCACGACCACGGCCGCGCCGGCCTCGTGCGCGGCGGCGGCCAGCGCCCGGTGGTCCCGGACGGCGCCGCTGGCCCCGGGGTAGGACAGCAGCACGCCGAACGCTCCGGCCTCGGGCAGGTCGGCCGGCCACCCGGCGGACAGGTCGGTGACGTGCAGCCGGATGCCCAGCGGCTCCGCGCGGGTCTGCAGGACGGCCAGCGTCTGCGGCAGCGTGTCGGCGTCGACGACGAAGACCGCGTCCGGCTTCGCCCGTCCCGCCCGCCGGACGAGGGTCATCGCCTCGGCGGCCGCGGTGGCCTCGTCGAGCATGGACGCCCCGGCCACCGGCAGCCCGGTGAGGTCGGCGACCATCGTCTGGAAGTTGATCAGCGCCTCGAGCCGGCCCTGGCTGATCTCGGGCTGGTAGGGCGTGTAGGCGGTGTACCAGGCGGGGTTCTCCAGGATGGTCCGCGAGATGACCGCCGGCGTGACCGTCCCGGAGTACCCCAGGCCGATCATCGAGGTGTAGACGTCGTTGGCCGCGGCGCGTTCGCGCAGCAGCCGCAGCACGGTGGCCTCGTCGGCGGCCGGCGGGAGGTCCATCGGCGTCCGGTCACGCACCCCCTCGGGCACGGCGGCGTCGACCAGCGACCGGAGCGAGGGGTGGCCGACGGCGGCGAGCATCGCCTCGGTCTGGTCGGCCCGCGGGCCGATGTGCCGGCCGGCGAAGGACCCGGCGGGGTCCAGGGAGCTCAGTGCGGGAAGGGGCTCACGGGCACGGTCCGCCATTACCACGACGCTACCAGCGCGCCGTCCGCGTCAGCCGGACCGCCCGGGGCGACGACGCTGGGACGGGAGCCGCCCCGCGAGGCCGGTCAGCCGAGCGGGGCCGGAGGCCCCCCGAGGCAGGCCGGGGAACGGCTCCACACGGCCGGGGGACGGCACCTGGCTGCGGTCGTCGTCCGGAGGACGACGGTGCGATCGCCTCAGCCGGCGGCGCGGCGACGACGGCGCAGTGAGAGCTCGTCGTCGGCGGGGTGCACCGGGCCGCCGTCGAGGCGCTCGGCGGGGAGCTCGGCGATGTCACCGGAGAGCTCGCGCAGCGCACCGGAGACGGCGATGCCGAAGACACCCTGGCCGCCGGCGAGCAGGTCGACGACCTCTTCGGCGGAGGTGCACTCGTACACCGTCGCGCCGTCGGAGAAGAGGGTGACGTTGGCGAGGTCCTTGATGCCGCGGTTGCGCAGGTGGTCGACGGCCTTGCGGATGTTCTGCAGGGACACCCCGGTGTCCAGCAGCCGCTTGACGACCTTCAGCACGAGGATGTCGCGGAAGGAGTACAGCCGCTGTGTCCCGGACCCGGTGGCACTGCGCACCGACGGCGCGACCAGTCCGGTACGGGCCCAGTAGTCCAACTGGCGGTAGGTGATGCCGGCAGCGGCACACGCCGTCGGGCCGCGGTACCCGACGAGGTCGGTGTCGACCTCGTCGTAGGACGGTGCCCCGACGGCGGCGTCGCTGAAGAGCTGACCCTGGGAGCCCTTGCTCTGGTCGCTCACGTCAGCGTCCTCCTCTGCGTCCCGCAGCACCTCACCGCGGGGACCCCGGTGGTCCACACTGTCACGTCACTGCACGTCCGAGCCGTGTCGAGTCCCATGTGTCACACCGGTGTTGTTCGCCGACCGTAAGCCGGGGCCAGGGGTCGGTCAACTGAGGCGAGCGGCGTGTCGCTGCACTCACCCATCAGAGGGGTATCGGCAGGTCTGGACCTCTCCTTGAGTCCAGACGCAGGGTGAGCAGGCAGCCTCAGGGAGTGCCGCCGGAGCCGGATCCGGCTCCGAAGTCCTCCGGGGAGATCTGGTCCAGGAACTCCCGGAACTTCTCCACCTCGTCCTCCTGCTCGTCGGGGATCTCGATCCCGACCTCGTCGAGCAGGTCCTCGGCGCCGAAGATGGGCGCGCCGGTGCGGACGGCGAGGGCGACGGCGTCCGAGGGGCGGGCGCTGACCACCCGCTCGTCGCCGAACACCAGCTCGGCGATGTAGATGCCGTCGCGCATCTCGGTGATGTTGACCGCCTCGAGCGTGGCGCCCAGCGCGCGCACGACGTCCTTGAGCAGGTCGTGGGTCATCGGCCGGGCCGGCCGCACCCCCTGCTGCTCGAACGCGATCGCGGCGGCCTCCACCGCGCCGATCCAGATGGGCAGGTACCGCTCCCCCTGCGTCTCCTTGAGCAGCAGGATCGGCTGGTTCCCGGGCAGCTCGACCCGGACCCCGACGACTCTCAGTTCCTGCACGGGAGGGCTCCCTCAGCTGCGGCCCGGACGGGCGGTGGATCGGTTCTGGCGGCTGGTGGACGGATCGGCGCACCGGCCCGGGGGCTCGGGGACCGACCCGGACCACGGTACGCCCGAGTCAGGGACGCAGGAGGTCCCGCAGGCGCGCCTCCAGCAGGGCTCCGTGCAGCTGCGCCGAGAGGGTGGCCAGCTCGCGGAGCTTCTCGGTGGCCCGGGTCCGGGCCTCCTCCGACCGGGCGCGCAGCACCGGCGCGACCAGCTGCTCGACCAGCCCGGCCTCGCGCTCGGCGCCGTTCTGGTAGACGCGCAGGTGGCGCGGCTCGATGCCGTGCCGGGCCAGGCCCGCCGCCGCACGGGCGATCGGCAGGTCCGCCGCGGCGTGGCGCCCCTCGGCGTCCGGGGCGAGCAGGCCGAACTGCACGCAGGCGGCGAGCTGTCCCGGCTCCAGGCCGGCCGCCTGCGCGAACTGCTCCGGCGGCAGGCTGCCGGCCTCGGCCCCCTCGGTCGGCGCCTCGGCCGCCGGGGCCCCGGCCCCGGGCAGCGGCTCGCCGCGGTCGAGCGCGTCGAGGTGCTCCTTGATGACCCGCAGCGGCAGGTAGTGGTCGCGCTGCGCGGCCAGGACGTACCGCAGCCGGGCCACGTCGGCCGAGGAGAACTTCCGGTAACCCGACGGCGTGCGCTGCGGGTGGACGAGGTCCTCGGACTCCAGGTACCGGATCTTGCTGATCGTCACGTCGGGGAAGTCGTCGCGGAGGACGGTCAGCACCTCCCCGATGGTGAGGCGAGGGGCGTGCTGGTCGTCGGCGTCCCCGAACGCACTCGCGCGCGAGGTCACCGCGGTCACCCTGCCGTCGCTGCCGCGGGGACCGGGTCCCCGTCCGGGAGCGAGCCCGCCGGCGCCGTCACGAGCGAGGTGCGGGCTCGCCCGTGCGCGGACCGGTGAGGTACACCAGCCGGAACTTGCCGATCTGCACCTCGTCGCCCCCGGCGAGGGTCGCGACGTCGACCGGCTCGCGGTTGACGTAGGTGCCGTTCAGGCTGCCGACGTCGTGCACGGAGAACCCACCGCCCTCGCGGTGGAACTCCACGTGCCGGCGGCTGACGGTGACGTCGTCGAGGAAGATGTCGCTGTCGGGGTGCCGGCCGGCGGTGGTCACGTCCTGGTCGAGCAGGAAGCGGCTGCCCGCGTTCGGTCCGCGCTTGACGACCAGCAGCGCCGACCCGGCCGGGAGCGACTCGATGGCGCCAGCGTGGGCGTCGGCCTCGGTGACCTCCGGCGTCTCCGCGGAGTCCTCGCCACCGACCTTGGGGATGACGCTGGTGGACTCGCCGATCCGCTCCTGGGACAGCGCCGCGCCGCACTGCGCGCAGAAGCGACTGCCCTCGGGGTTGTTGTGGCCACAACGAGTGCAGTGCACGTCTGTCTCCTCCGGTGCAGGGGGTGGCACCGCCGCGGACCTGGGGTCGTCGGGCGGCCGGCAGACGACGGGCCGGACGGCCCGTCGCGGGTCGGCCGCCGTGTGGGTCACGGCGGGCCGTGGGTCATGGAACCAGCGGCCGACCCGAGGGTCAACCGAGGGTCCAGGGTGAGGCTGGCGTCGCCCTCAGCGGGCGGCGCGGCCCCTCGCCCCCGGGAAGCATAGTGATCGCCGTCGGGGCGCAGGCGGGTCAGGGGACCGGCTCGCCGACGGGTCCTCGCCGCGGCGCCGGAGGACGGGCCGGACCCGCCGGCGGGCTCAGGAGGCGTCGACGAGCGCCTGGTAGGCGGCGGCGTCCAGCAGGGCCTCGGTGGGGTCGCCGGCTCCCTCCGGGAGGGCGATCTCCACCAGCCAGCCGGCGCCGTAGGGGTCGGCGTTGATGGTCTCCGGCGCGTCGGCCAGCGCCTCGTTGACCGCCGCGACCACCCCCGCGACCGGCGAGTAGACGTCCGACACCGACTTGGTGGACTCCACCTCGCCGATGGGGTTGCCCGGCGCCACCTCGTCACCCACCTGCGGCAGCTGCACGAACACGATGTCGCCCAGCGCGTCCTGGGCGTGGTCGGTGATCCCCACCCGGACGACGGACGCCGCGCCCTCCCCGTCCTGGAGCAGGGCCCACTCGTGCTGCTCGGTGTAGCGGCGGTCGTCGGGGGTGGTCATGCGGCGTCGTCTCCAGACGTGGGTGGGGTGGTGGCCGGCCGGGGTCAGTCGTCGTCGGCGTCCGGCGAAGCGTATTGAGGCGTGTCGAGGGGCCGCAACGCGTCCACGACGACCCGGTCGGACTGGGTGATCTCCACCGAGCCGCCCTGGCGGCCGACCCGGTCCACCACGCCGCCGGGGATGCTCATCGCGGTCTCCATGTCCTGCGGGGAGCCGATGACGACGAACTCGTACGGGCTGGTCACCGGCTGCCCGTCCACGCGCAGCGCCCCCGGCTCGCCGGTGACCGCCGTGGACACCCCGACCCGGACGCCGTCGATCTCCATGGTCTCCGCACCGGCCCCGCGCAGCTCCTGGACCGCGTCGAGCAGGTCGGCGACCCGCACCTGGCCCTCGGGGTCGCGGATGTCCATGACCAGGCCGGGCCCCTGCGCGGCGACCGTGCCGTTGAGGATGCCGAGGGCCTCGGCCCGCTGCCGGGCCTCCTCCAGGGCGGCCTCGGACTGGCTGTCGGAGTTGTTCAGGTCCCGCAGCGCGGCCCGCTGGTCGGCGATCTGGGCGCGCAGCCGGTCCTCGCTGGCGTTGAGCTCGTCGAGGATGCGCACCAGGTCCTCCTCGCGCGCGCCGGCGAGGTCCTCGTCGGTGCCGGTGTTGCGCACCTGGACGGCGAAGGCGAACCCCAGCAGCAGGGTGAGGACGCCGATGAGCAGCGCCGCCAGGGGATCCCGCCGGCGCCTGCGCGCGGCAGCCGGTGCGGCCGGCTGCGGCTCCCCCGTCGCGCCGTCCGGCTCCCGCGGCTCCGGCGGGGCGCCGGCCGCCTCGCCGTCCACCGCGGCCGGGGGCTCGCCCCCACCGGCGGCCGTCGCACCGGGCGCGGGCGCGGCGGCCGGTTCCGGCGGGACGGCGTCGGCCGACGGCGCCGCGTCGCCGGGAGAGCCGGGGTCGCCGGGAGAGCCGGGGTCGCCGGGGTCGCCGCCGGACGAGCCGTCGGCGGCGCGCTCGACGGCGGCCTCCGGCGACGGCGGCGGGGCGTCGTCCGGGACCGGGGCGTCCGGCCCGGGAACCGGGCGGTCGTCGCCGCTCATGCCCGGAACACGTGCCGCCGGATGGCGGCGGCGTTGCCGAAGATGCGGATGCCGAGGACCACGACGACCGCGGTGGACAGCTGGGCGCCCACGCCCAGCTGGTCGCCGAGGAAGACGATCAGCGCCGCCACGACCACGTTCGAGACGAAGGAGATGACGAACACCTTCGCGTCGAAGATGCCGTCGAAGCGGGCGCGCACGCCGCCGAACACCGCGTCGAGGGCGGCGACCACGGCGATCGGCAGGTAGGGCTGCAGCCACAGCGGGACGGTCGGGTCGAACACCAGCCCGAGGACGACACCGACCGCGAGGCCGAGGATGGGGATCACGGTCAGCCTCCCGGGCTGGGCTCGGGAGCCGGCGCGGCGGGCTCCTCGGACACCGGGGTGGCGGAACGGAGCTCCAGCGAGCTCCCGGCGGGCAGGGACAGCTCGTCCTCCTGGGCGAACTCGAAACGCAGACCGAACGACTCGGAGATCGAGGCGAGCGCCACGACCTCCGGGCTGGCCAGGAAGCGGGACCGCAGGGTGTCCGGGTCGCCGATGGCGCTGACCAGGTAGGGGTTGGTGACCGGACGGAAGTCGACGAGGACGGCCTCGCCGGCGAACCGGATGGCGGTGGCCGGGCCCAGCCGCCGGTCGTTGATGCTGATCGCCTCGGCGCCGGCCGCCCACAGGGCGTTGACCACCACCTGCAGGTCGCCGTCGTGCACCTGCCCGCGGGGGTCCTCCTCCCCCGCCCCGCCCACCGGGTCGGCGTCGGCGTCGGGCTCGGCGTCGGCCAGGGTGACCAGCAGACCCGGGCCGGTCACCGGCACGACGGCGGCGGCCGCCTCGGCGGCGGCCAGCTCGTCGCGCGCCCGCTGCCCGACCGTCGTGGCGGCGAGCGCGTCGTCGCGGGCGGCGGAGAGGTCGGCGCGCAGCTGCTCGAGCTGCGCGGTCAGGTCGTCGTTGGTCCGCGACTCCTGCGCGATGTCGGCGACCAGCGCCTCGCGCACCTCCTCGCGGCCCTGCGCCCCGGCGGCGGCCTGGTCGTAGGTGACCGCCGCGAGGACGCCGGCGACGGCGAGGACGAGGGCGACCGCCACCTGCCCCCGGCGCCGCCGCGACGCCGGCGGCACGCCCTCGGCCGCCGCACGGGCCGCCCGGGCCTCGGCGGCCTGGCGGTAGGCGGGGTCGAGGGTCTCGGCCAGCACCTGGTCGAGCAGGGAGGCGCCCAGCGAACGCGGTCCACCGCCGCGCTGCAGGGTGGAGGTCACGGCGCGGCTCCGGCGACGGCCCGCTCGGCGCGCACGATGCCGACCACCTGGACGACGTAGAACAGGCCGGCCAGGACGTAGAGCGTCCCGCCCCAGATGGTGAACGCGTACGCGATCGGCTGGGCCACCGCGACCACCGGCCCGTCGCCGTCGGCGAGCAGCAGCAGGGGGAAGGCGTAGAGCAGGTTGAACGTCGCCGCCTTGCCCAGGTAGTGCACCTGCAGCGGCGGGTAGCCGTACCGGCGCAGCACCAGCAGCATCAGCCCGAGCACCACCTCGCGGCCGATGAGGACGGCGACCACCCAGAACGGGACGACGTCGCGCAGCACGAACGCGACCAGCGTGGCGACGATGTAGAGCCGGTCGGCGGCCGGGTCGAGCAGGGCACCGAGCCGGCTGGACTGGCCCAGCGCCCGGGCGATCTTCCCGTCGGCCCAGTCGCTGAGGCCCGCGAGCGCGAGCACGAGCACCGCCCAGCCGTCGGCGTGCGGGCCCAGCAGCAGCCAGAGGAACAGCGGCACGCCGAGCAGGCGCAGCACCGACAGGGCGTTGGGGACGGTCCAGACCCGGTCGGGCAGCTCGTTGCGGTCGGCGACGACCGGCGGGTCGGGCACGGGCCCGCCGGCGAGGGGAGCCGGGGCAGCCGCCCACGGCCCGTTGGACGACGTCACGTGACCTCCACCCCGCTGAACACCGCCTGCGAGGCTAGTGCGTTCCGCCGACGGTCCTCCGGGCGGCGCACCGGGACGACCGTGCTCCCCGGCTCCCTCCGCGTCGGGCCCCTGGGTGGGATCCGCTCCTAGGCCGGCACCGCCGCGAGCGAGGGCGGCGCCGGCTCGTACCCCAGCGGCCGGCGGGTGAAGCCGCCGGTGCCGTGGGAGACCGAGCGCAGCGCACCGGCGTAGGTCAGCAGCTCGACCTCGGGCACCTCGGCGCGCACCGTCGTCCGGTCGCGGTCGGGATCGGCGTCGCTGCCGGTGACCCGCGCCCGCCGGGAGGACAGGTCGCTCATCACCGCGCCCACGTACTCCCCGGGCACCACCACCTCGACCTCGCACCAGGGCTCGAGCACCCGGGTGCCGGCGGCGGCGACCGCCTCGCGCAGCGCCAGCGCGCCGGCCGCCTGGAACGCCGCGTCGGAGGAGTCCACCGAGTGGGCCTTGCCGTCGACGAGGGTGAGGTGGACGTCGACGATCGGTCGGTCCCCCGAGACACCGCGCTCGGCCTGGGCGCGGATGCCCTTCTCCACGCTGCCGTGGAACTGGCTGGGCACGGTGCCGCCGACGATCCGCTGCTCGAACACCACGCCCGACCCCGGCGGCCCCGGCTCGGCCTCGACGACGACGATCGCGTACTGCCCGTGCCCGCCAGACTGCTTGACGTGCCGCCCGGTGACCCGGGCCGACCCGGCGAGGGTCTCCACCATCGGGACCCGCACCGGCACGGTCTGCACCGTGACGCCGTGGCGCACCCGCAGCCGTTCCAGGAGCACCTCGGCGTGCGCCTCCCCGACGCACCACAGCAGCAGCTGCCCGGTGTCGGGCCGGCGCTCCAGGCGCACCGTCGGGTCCTCGGCGACCAGCCGGGTGAGCGCGGTGGCAAGCCGGTCCTCGTCGGCCCGGGACGCGGCCTCCAGTGCGACCGGCAGCTGCGGGGTGGGCAGCTCCCACGGCGGGATGAGCCGCGGGTCCTCCGGCGAGGAGAGCGTGTCCCCGGTCTCGGCCGACGTGAGGCGGGCGACGGCGCAGACGTCACCGGCGGGGCAGGACGCGACCGGGCGCAGCGTCGACCCCAGCGGGGAGGAGACCGCGCCGATCCGCTCGTCGACGTCGTGGTCGGGATGGCCGCGGTCGGCCATGCCGTGCCCGGAGACGTGGATCGGGGTGTCCGGCCGCAGGGTGCCGGAGAAGACCCGCACCAGCGAGACCCGGCCCAGGTAGGGGTCGGTCGTGGTCTTGACGACCTCGGCCACCAGCGGGCCGTCGGGGTCGCAGGACAGCGGGGGTGCCTTCGAGCCGTCGGGCCGGGTGACCGGCGGGCAGCCGTGCTCCATCGGGCAGGGAAAGCCGTTGACCAGCAGGTAGAGCAGCGAGTCGATGCCGATGCCCTGCAGCGGGGCGGCGCAGAGCACGGGGTGGAAGTGGCCGCGCGCGACCGCGGTCTCCAGGTCGCTCATGAGGTCGCCCTGGACCAGCTCGTCGCCGGCGAGGTAGCGCTCCATCAGCGCCTCGTCCTCGCTCTCGCCGATGATGCCCTCGATCAGCTCGCTGCGGAGCCGGTCGGCGTCCGGGGCCTGCGCGCCGGGCTGCAGCAGGTTGACCAGCCCGGAGACGGCACCGTCGGGCCCCCGCTCGACGAGGTGGACGGGGTAGACGCCCTCGCCGAGCATCGTCTGGCACAGCCGGACGGTCTCCTCGACGTCGGCGCGGGCGCGGTCGAGCTGGGTGACGACCACCGCGCGCGGCATGCCGATCGCCGCGCACTCCTCCCACAGCTGCACGGTGCCGGCGTCGACGCCGTTGACCGCGGAGACGACGAACAGGGCGGCGTCGGCGGCGCGCAGCCCGGCCCGCAGCTCGCCGACGAAGTCCGGGGACCCGGGCGTGTCGAGCAGGGTGATCCGGTGGTCGGCGTGCTCGACGGTGGCCACGCCGAGCGACACCGACCGCTGCTGCCGGACCTCCACCTCCTCGTTGTCCAGGCACGTGGTGCCCTCCTCCACCCGACCGGCCCGCGGGATCGCCCCGGTGGCGACCAGCAGGGCCTCGGCGAGGGTGGTCTTGCCCGCGCCCGCGTGGCCGACGAGGGCCACGTTGCGCACCCTCTCGGCGGGCCGCGGGGCGGGGGCGGGCCCGGTGTCCTTGGCCACGGGCTCAGCCGTTCGCCGGCTCGGGGACGACGGCGCACGAGCCCGCGGCCGGGTGGAAGACCCCGGTGTGCCCGTCGGGGTCCCACTGGACGACGTAGGGCGGACTCCCGCCCTGACCGCGCACCTCGAGCACCCTGCCGGTGCGCTCCGGCTCTCCCTGGTGGGTGGAGTGGACGACGATCCTGTCCCCGACGCGTGCTTCCACGGCGACCTCCCGGCGACTGACCCGGTGTGTGTTGTGCCTCACAGCCTGCCCGGGGGCCGGGGGCCGATCAAGGGGCCCGGGTCTGTTCGGCAGCGTCGACCGCGGCGGTGTGGCCGGCGATGGCCTCGGCCAGCGGACCGACCACGGCGGCCGGCAGGGCGTGGCCCATCCCGGGGACGGTGACCAGCCGGGCGGAGCCGATGACCTGCGCGAGGTGTGCCGCGTGCGGCGGCGGGTTGACCGGGTCCAGCGGCGCCTCGACGACCAGCGTCGGCACCCGGACGGCGGCCAGCTCGGCTCCGCGGTCGAGGCCGGACTGGTCGGCGAGCGCGTGGGCCACCGGGCCGCGGGAGGTGCCGCTGTGGGCGACCACCCGCTCCTCGAGCGCCCGGAACTCCGCCGGGTCGAACGGCACGCCGTCCCCCGCCAGCAGCCGCCAGTGCTCGACCCGCCAGGCCAGCTCGGCGTCGGTGTCCCGCTCCTCCCCCATCGACGCCCAGTACGCCAGCAGCCGGGGGTCGGGCCCGGGCAGGTCGCTCTCGCCCGCGACGTCGGCCAGCCCGGTGCCGAGCGCGGAGGTGCAGAGGAGGGTGGCGCTGCGCAGCCGGTCGGGGGCGTCGAGCAGCAGCAGCTGGACCAGCGTGCCGCCCATCGACATGCCGACCACGTGCGCCCGCTCGATGCCGAGCGCGTCGAGGACCCGGACGGCGTCGGTGGCGAGGTCCCGGACGGCGTAGGGCCGCTGCTCGAAGGCGCGCGTCGAGCGGCCGGTGTCGCGGTGGTCGTACCGGACCACCCGGTGCCGGCGGGCGAGCCGGTCGACCAGCGCGTCGGGCCACGTGATGCCGCTGGCGTTGGCCCCCATGACCAGCAGCAGCGGCGTCGCCGTGCCCTCTCCCCCACCCGCCCCGCCGCGCTCCTCGGCCCACAGCTCGACGTCCGGCGCCACGGGGATCCGGTGTTCCACGACGTCCACCCTGACCGCCGGGCGACCGGTCCGTCGACCCGGTTTCGGCGGGGCCCATGCTGGAGGACATGACGAGCAGCGCGCACGCGGCCGGCCGGGACCAGGAGTCGCAGCGGGCGCACGCCGTCCCCCGGGAGGCCGCGGACGGGCCACCGCCGTGGGTGGCGGTCTGTGGCACCCCGGTCGCCGTCGTCCAGGGGAGCTGGAGCGGGCGGCGCGGCCTGGGCTCGGCCGACCCGTGCCCGGAGTGCGCGCGGCTGGCCGGGTCCTGACCGGCCGGCTCAGCGGGCCGGGCCGAGGACGAACGCCAGCGCGAGCAGCCCGACGACGACCCCGCTGAGGGCCAGGGCCGCGATCGACAGCCCGCCGGCGCGCACGGCCGGGAGGTCCGCGCCCGCTCCGGGGGACCCGACGGCGGCCCGGTACCTCCGCTGCGCGGCGACGGCCACGGCCACGGCCTGCACCAGGCCCACCCCCGCCACCGCGACGGCCACGGCGCCGACCACCGGCGCGGCCAGGCGGCCGGCACCCACCGCGCCCACGGCCAGGGCCAGGGCCGTGCGCCGCCAGGCCAGCGCGGTGCGCTCGGCCTGCAGGCCGGCGTTCCCGCCGCGGCCGGAGAGCGCACTCACCGCACCACCAGGCCGAGCAGCAGGAGGACGCCCGCGGCGAGCGTGCCGGCGGCGATGAGCGGGGACAGCCGGGGCGCCGGCAGCGGCCGCCCCAGGCGCATCGCCCGCTCGGTGGCGACCCAGCCCCACCACGCCTGGAGTGGCGCCAGGACCGCCAGGCCGACCAGCACGAGGGCGCAGGCCAGGCGCAGCCCGGCCGAGGGCGGGATCTCCAGCGCCTCCAGCGCCACGCCGGCCGCGGCCAGCGCCAGGGACGTGCGGATCCACGCGAGGAAGGTCCGCTCGTTGGCCAGGCTGAACCGGGGGTCGGGCTCCTCCCCCTGCCCGTAGACCGCCCGCGGGAAGCGGCCGCGCGGCCGCGCTCCGCTCACCGGTCGAGGTGCCGAGATGGGTGGTCCACGCGGCCGATCCTGCACCCCCCGCGCCGGCCCGCCGCCCGGACATCCGCAGGGGGGACCCCGTCGCAGGACCGGGCGGCTCGCGGCCGACCCGTGACGCAGCGTCACGAGCAGAGCCCAGGATGCCGGGGTGACCAGGACTGCGCCGCGGCGGACGGCCCACAGCTCGGTGGCGGCGAGGGTCGTCCGGTCGGTGGGCGTCTCGCGGCGCTGACCGGGTTCGCCACCGTCGGGTCCTCCGAGGACGGCCGGGACCCCTCCCCGCGGTCGGGGCACGGCTCCGCCGGACCCTGGGGACCGGCGGCGCGCACGCCGGGGACCGGGGGCCGCCACCGGGCGGGGGTCGGTGCCAGGCTGCACCCGTGACCAGCCTCGACGACGTCGCGGCCCTCGCCGCGAGCGAGTCCCACCTCGCCGTCGTGTCCACGGTCCGGGCGGACGGGACCATCCAGGCCTCGGTGGTGAACGCGGGGGTGCTCCCCCACCCCGCGACCGGGCAGCCGGTCCTGGGCTTCGTGACCTACGGCCCGGTCAAGCTGACCAACCTGCGCGCCCGCCCCCAGGTCGCCGTGACCGTCCGGCACGGCTGGCAGTGGGCGACGGCCGAGGGCCGCGCGGAGCTGGCCGGGCCCGACGACCCCCGGCCCTGGCTGACCGACCCCGAACGGCTGCGGCTGCTGCTGCGCGAGGTGTTCACCGCGGCCGGCGGCCGGCACGACGACTGGGCCGAGTACGACCGGGTCATGGCCGAGCAGCGGCGCACCGCCGTCCTCGTCGAGCCGGTGCGGGTCTACGGCGTCGGGTGAGCTCCGCCGCCGTGGGTCACTCGTCGAACACGAGGGCCGCGGTGTCACGACGCAGCGTCTCCCCGCGGAAGAACTCCGGGTGCCGCGACCGCCACAGCAGCATGAGCACTCCCCCGGCCAGCAGCAGGCCGATCCCGATGACGAACACGCTGCCCACCCCGAACACCGACGAGCCGCTGCCGTAGGCCGGGTCGAGGGTGTCGACCGCCGTCTGGACGAAGACGGCGGCCAGCGCCAGGCCGCCCAGCAGCGGCACCACGCCCTTGACCAGCAGGTCGCGGCCGCTGCGGCGCAGCTCGCGGCGGAAGTACCAGACGCAGGCGAAGGCGGTCAGCCCGTAGTAGAAGCAGATCATCAGCCCGAGCGCGTAGATGGTGTCGATGAGGACGTTCTCGCTGATCAGCGTCATGCCCACGTAGAACGCCGCCGTCCCGGCGCCGGCGACCAGCGTGGCGGTCGACGGGGTGAGGAAGCGCGGGTGCACCTGCGCCAGCCGCCGGGGCAGCGCGCCGTAGGTGGCCATGGCCAGCATCGTGCGGGTCGGCGGCAGGAACGTCGTCTGCAGCGAGGACGCCGAGCTGGCGACGACGGCGAGGAACAGCAGGAAGGCCAGCCCCGGGCCCATGACCGGCCCGGCCAGCGCGGCGAAGACGTTGTCGCTGGTGTCCGGGTTGCCCAGGCCCGTGCCCTCGGTGCCGACGCCGGCGTACGCCTGCACCACGATCGCCACGCCCAGGTAGGTGACGATGATGACCAGCATCGTGAGCAGCGCCGCGCGGCCCGGCGTCCGGGCGCTGCCGGTGGTCTCCTCGTTGACCGTCAGGCAGGTGTCCCAGCCCCAGTAGATGAACAGTGACAGGGACAGCCCGGCGGTGAAGGCCGACCACGAGGGGATGGCGGTCGGGTCCAGCCAGGAGGCGTCGAAGGGGGTGCTGCCCGGCGCGTCGCCGGCCTTGGCGATCGCCAGGACGGCGAACAGCGCGAGGACGGCCATCTGGAAGCCGACCAGCACGTACTGCAGCCGCTTGGTGACCTCGACGCCGCGGTAGGTCACCCAGGTGGCCAGCGCGACGAAGGCCACGCAGGTCAGCACGTTGACCAGCGTGTCGTCGCCGAGCGCCGCGACCGACTCCGAGCCGGTGACCTCGCCGAGCAGCAGGTAGAAGAAGGAGACCGCGACCCCGGCCAGGTTCGACAGCACGATGATCGTGGCCAGCAGCGCGCCCCAGCCGCACAGCCAGCCGACGTAGGGGGTGAACGCCTTGGTCGTCCAGGTGAAGGAGGTGCCGCAGTCGGGCGCCTCCCGGTTGAGCTCCCGGTAGGCGTAGGCGACCAGCAGCATCGGCAGGAACCCGGCGAGGAAGACCGCCGGCATCTGCAGCCCCACCTCGGCCACCGTCGGCCCCAGGGTCGCGGTGAGCGCGTAGACCGGCGCGATGCTCGAGATGCCGAGGACCACGCTGGCGAGCAAGCCCACCGAGTTCCTGGACAGGCCCTTGGCCCGGAGGTCGGCGTGGCCGGTCGCCGGCCGCTGGTCCACCGTCATGCGGTCCTCCTCGTCGGCGCCGCCGGGCGGCGCGTCGCGCCCCGGCGGTGTGCCGGGGGTCACACGGGCAGCCAGCCAGGCGGCGGCCCCGCCGGGAAGGGTCCGTGGTGTACACCCGGCGCCGCCGAGGACGACGGTCCGGCACGATCCAGCGCACGGATCCCGGCGTGCCGACTGTTACCGACGACTGTTTCGGGCGCGTGACCGCGACATGGCTTCTGTTTCCGTTGACCGGCCGCGCGCCGGGTGGTGAGCTTCCCGCGGGGCCCCGCGCTCCCCTGCACCGCCCCCGACCCCCCAGGACGACGCACATGCCCCGCTACGGCGCCCAGTACGGGCCCGACATCACCTTCCTCGGCGTCGACCGCTGCGACCTCGGCGACCCGGCGTCCTTCGCCGGGGCCGACGTCGTCGTCCTCGGCGCCCCGTTCGACGGCGGGACCTCGCACCGGCCGGGCACCCGGTTCGGTCCGCAGGCCATCCGGATGACCGACTACCTCCCCCACGACGGCTCGCGGCCCAGCCTGGCGCTGCGCACCGACGGGCTGCGCGACCTGCGGGTGCTCGACGCCGGCGACGTCGAGATGTACTCCGGCGACATCGAGACCGCCCTGCCCGCGCTGGAGGCGGCCGTCGAGACGGTGGCCCGCGCCGGGGCGATCCCGGTCGTCCTGGGCGGGGACCACTCCATCGCCTTCGCCGACGCCAAGGGCGTGGCCAACGTCCTCGGCCACGGCCGGGTGTCGATGATCCACTTCGACGCGCACGCCGACACCGGCGACATCGAGTTCGGCTCGCTGTGGGGGCACGGCCAGCCGATGCGCCGGCTGATCGAGTCCGGCGCGCTGCGCGGCGACCGGTTCCTGCAGATCGGCCTGCGCGGCTACTGGCCCCCGCCGGAGACGCTGGACTGGATGGCCGCCCAGCGGATGCGCTCCTACGAGATGACCGAGATCGGGCACCGCGGCCTGGAGGAGTGCCTGACCGAGGCGTTCGGCACCGCCACCGACGAGTGCGAGGGCGTGTTCCTCTCCGTCGACATCGACGTCTGCGACCCCGGGCACGCGCCGGGCACCGGCACCCCCGAGCCCGGCGGTCTCACCGCCCGGCAGCTGCTGGACTCGGTGCGCCGGATCTGCCTGGAGCTGCCGGTCGTCGGCGTCGACGTGGTCGAGGTCAGCCCGCCCTACGACCACGCCGACATCACCGCGGCCCTGGCCAACCGGGTGGTCCTGGAGGCGCTGTCGGCGATCGCCCGCCGCCGCCGCGACGGCGGCCGCTGGGACCCGTCCCTGCCCCTGCTCGCCGACCGACCCGCTCCGGAGGACACGCCGTGACCGCCCACCCGCTCGACCCGCTGACCGCTGACGAGTTCCGGACCGCGGCGGCGATCCTGCGCCGCGACCGCGGCGTCGACGAGCGTTGGCGGTTCGCCTCCATCGAGCTGCGCGAGCCGGCCAAGGACGTCGTCCGGGCCTTCGCCCCCGGCGACCCGATCCGCCGCGAGGCCCGGGTGACCTGCTGGAGCCGCGACGAGGGGACGCCGTACAAGGCGGTGGTGTCGCTGACCGACGACGCCGTCGTCTCGTGGGAGGCGGTGCCCGGCCAGCAGGCCAACATGACCCTCGACGAGTGGCACGAGGCGCACGAGGCGCTGGTCGAGCACCCGGACGTCGTGGCCGCGCTGAGCCGGCGCGGCATCACCGACCTCGACCTGGTGCTCATCGACACCTGGGCCTACGGCCACTCGCTGATCCCGCAGGGCCTGCAGGACCGCCGCGTCGGGTGGACCGACGTCTGGCGCCGCGCGGTGCCGGGCGGCAACCCCTACGCCAACCCGGTGATGGGCCTGCACTTCGTCGTCGACCTCAACACGATGGAGCTGCTGCACGTCGAGGACTCCCCACCACCGGCGCAGCCGGACGTCATGGGCGAGTACGTGCCCTCCCTGGTGCCGGGCCTGACGCAGCGGACCGACGTGAAGGCGCTGGAGATCACCCAGCCCGAGGGCGTCTCCTTCACCCTCGACGGCCACGAGCTGCGCTGGCAGGGCTGGTCGATGCGGCTGGGGTTCAACCACCGCGAGGGCCTGGTGATCCACCGGGTGGCCTACGACGGGCGCCCCATCGCGCACCGGATGAGCTTCGCCGAGATGGTCGTCCCCTACCGCGACCCCAGCCCCGACCACCACCGGCGGACCGCCTTCGACATCGGCGAGTGGGGGCTGGGCTTCATGACCACCTCGCTGGAGCTCGGCTGCGACTGCCTCGGCGAGATCACCTACGTCGACGCCGTCCTGCACGACAGCCGCGGCGAGCCCTACACGATCACCAATGCCATCTGCCTGCACGAGGAGGACGACGGCGTGCTGTGGAAGCACGTCGACGAGCAGGCCGGCGCGCAGGTGCGGCGCTCGCGGCGGATGGTGGTCTCGTTCCACGCCACGGTGGCGAACTACGAGTACCTGACCTACTGGCGCTTCTACCAGGACGGCACGATCCAGTGCGAGGTCCGGGCCACCGGGATCATGGTCACCAGCTCGTTCGACGAGGAGGCCCCGCCCTACGGCACGGTGGTCGACGAGCGCACCTACGCGCCGATCCACCAGCACTTCGTGGTCGCCCGGCTCGACATGGAGGTCGACGGGCCCGAGAACACCGTCGTCGTCACCGAGAGCGAGGCGCTGCCGGTGTCGGCGGACAACCCGCACGGTCTGGCCGTCGTCACGCGCAGCCGCGCGGTGGAGAGCGAGTCCCAGGGGCGCCTGGACGTCGACTTCGCCACCCAGCGCGCGGTCAAGGTCGTCAACCGGACCAAGACCAACCGGCTGGGGACGGCGCCCGGGTACAAGCTCTACGCCAACTCACCGCTCCCGTCGCTGGCCCACCCGGAGGCGCCGTTCCGGCAGCGGGCGCAGGTCATCGACCACCCGGTGTGGGTCTCCCGCTACGCCGAGGAGGAGCGCTGGCCCGCCGGCGAGTTCTGCAACCAGAGCCGCCGCGACGCGGGGCTGCCGGTCTGGCAGGAGGCCGACCGCCCCCTGGTGGACACCGACCTGGTGCTGTGGCACGTGTTCGGCATCCACCACGTGCCGCGGCCGGAGGACTGGCCGGTCATGCCGGTCGACGTGGTGAGCTTCGAGCTCAAGCCGGTCGGCTTCTTCGACCGCAACCCGGCGCTGGACGTGCCGCCCGCCCCGTCGCGCTGCCACTAGGAGGACCCCCTCGCCCCCCGCCACTCGCGAGCGCGTGGCGGGACGCTGCACGGGGCCACCGGACGGGGCGGTGGTCGTGGGGGTGTCGCCGGTCGGCACGGCGGGTCGCGCCGTGCCGACCGGCACCGGCCCCGTGCTCAACCCGGGGGTCGGGTGCCCACTCCGGGGTCCGGTTCGCTGACGAGCACCGGGGACCGCCGGGTGCCCCAGGCGTAGGTCTGCTTGCGCAGCCCGAGGTAGAGGTGCGTCTCGGTGGACTCCACGCCGTCCACGGCGCGGATCCGGGCGACCAGCTCGAGCAGCTGGTCGTCGTCCTCGCAGACCACCTCGACGAGCAGGTCGACCGAGCCGGCCGTGATGACGACGTAGTCGACCTCGGTGAACTCGGCGAGCCGGTCGGCGACCGCCCGGGCGTCACCGCTGGTCCGCACGCCGACCATCGCCTGCCGCGAGAAGCCGACCTGCAGCGGGTCGGTGACCGCCACGATCTGCATGACGCCGGCGTCGAGCAGCCGCTGCACCCGCTGCCGCACCGCGGCCTCGGAGAGCCCCACGGCGCCGGCGATGCGGGCATAGGGACGGCGGCCGTCCTCCTGGAGCTGCTCGATGATGGCGCGCGACACGTCGTCCAGCACGAACTGTCCCCGGATGGTCATCCCCACCCCTCCCCGCCCGTGTCCCTCGCCCCGGCGGCTCCGGGCTGTGCGGATCGTATCCGGGCACCGTCGCTGTCGGCATGGTTTGTGCGGGCGGCTCCTCGCTACGATTCCGCCACCTCCCTCCTCTCCTGACGACGGGATCCGCAGTCATGACCACCACCGAGCAGGACGTCACCGCACCGGGTCAGCCGGTCGGCGCGGAGGCCACCGCGAACCTGTGGCTGCACTTCTCGCGGATGGGCGCCTACCGCGAGACCCCGCCGCCGGTCATCGTGCGCGGCCGGGGGGCGGAGCTCTTCGACGACCGCGGCCGGCGCTACCTCGACGGGCTGTCGGGCCTGTTCGTCGTCCAGGCCGGGCACGGGCGCCGGGCCCTGGCCGAGGCCGCCGCCCGGCAGTCCGAGGAGCTGGCGTTCTTCCCGCTGTGGTCCTACGCCCACCCGGCGGCGATCGAGCTGTCCCAGCGGCTGGCCGCCGCGGCACCCGGTGACCTGAACCGGGTCTTCTTCACCACCGGCGGCAGCGAGGCGGTGGAGACGGCGTGGAAGGCGGCCAAGCAGTACTTCAAGCTGACCGGCAGGCCGGGCAAGACCAAGGTCGTCAGCCGGGCGGTGGCCTACCACGGGACGACGCACGGCGCGCTGTCGATCACCGGCGTCCCGGCGCTCAAGGAGGTCTTCGAGCCGCTGGTGCCCGGCTCGGTCCGGGTGCCCAACACCAACCTCTACCGGGCCCCGCTGTTCGGCGACGACCCCGAGGCGTTCGGCCGGTGGGCCGCCGACCAGATCGAGCAGGCCATCCTCTTCGAGGGGCCCGAGACGGTCGCCGCGGTCTTCCTCGAGCCGGTGCAGAACGCCGGCGGCTGCTTCCCCCCGCCGCCGGGCTACTTCGCCCGGGTGCGGGAGATCTGCGACCGGTACGACGTGCTGCTGGTGAGCGACGAGGTCATCTGCGCCTTCGGCCGGCTGGGCACGACCTTCGCCTGCGACAAGTTCGGCTACACGCCGGACATGATCACCTGCGCCAAGGGGATGACCTCGGGCTACTCCCCCATCGGCGCGATGATCGCCTCCGACCGGGTCGTGGAGCCCTTCCTGCGCGGGACGGCGTCCTTCCCGCACGGCTACACCTTCGGCGGGCACCCGGTCAGCTGCGCGGTCGCCCTGGCCAACCTCGACCTGTTCGAGGAGGAGGGCCTCGACCGGCGCGTGCTCGACAACGAGGGCGCCTTCCGCGTCACGCTGGAGCGGCTGCTGGACCTGCCGATCGTCGGCGACGTCCGCGGCGACGGGTACTTCTACGGGATCGAACTGGTCAAGGACAAGGCGACCAAGGAGACCTTCGACGCCGAGGAGTCCGAGCGGCTGCTGCGCGGGTTCCTCTCCGGCGCGCTGTTCGAGGCCGGCCTGTACTGCCGCGCCGACGACCGCGGGGACCCGGTCGTCCAGCTCGCCCCGCCGCTGATCTGCGGGCAGGCGGAGTTCGACGAGATGGAGCAGGTGCTCCGGTCGGTCCTGACCGAGGCCTGGGCCAGGCTCTGACAGGCTGGGCCAGGCTCTGACAGGCAGGACAGCCGGGCGAGGGGGGTCGACCGGTCGCCTGCAGACGACCGGTCGACCCCACTCGCGTGGGCTGGTCCCCGCTGGGTCGTCCCCGGTGTGCCTCGTCGGGCACCGCCCACCGACGCGCCGCCCCTCGAGGGGCGCACGGGGTCCCGTCGCCGTCCCGGACCGCCCTTGTCGGAGAGCGCCCGGCGGGAGAGCCTTCGCCCATGGAGCCGTCGGACGAGCGCGCGTCGAGGAATGCGGAGGCCGGCACCGCGGAGGACGCCGACCAGCGGAGGTCCGCCGCCCGCCACGCCCGGGGACAGGCCGCGTCGGGGCGGGACGAGGCGGCGGTGTCGCGGGACCGAGCGGCTCGCCAGCGGGACGAGGCCGCGGTGGAGCGCGACGAGCGGGCCGTGGACCGCGCGGTTGCCGCGGGCCGCCGGGACGCCACGGCCGCAGCGCCCGGTGCGGCGCAGGGGCGATGGGCGCGGCACCCGGTCGGCGAGGGCAGGGCGGGAGCGCGTGAGGAGCAGGCCCTCATCGACGAGGAGACGGAGGCGACCCGTCGGAGCCTGGCCGCGGACGACCGGAGCGCCGACGACTCCGACCGCGAGGCGGCGCGGCAGGACAGGCTCGCAGCGAGCCGGGACCGCGAGGCCGCCCGAGCCGACCGGGAAGCGGCTGCGCGTGACCGGACCGCGGCCGAGGCGGACCGTGAGCAGGACGAGGTCGACCGGGCGTCCGCGCAGCACCGGCCGCGGGACGACGGTGACTGAACGCCGCGAGACCGTCTGACGGTTGCCGGGACCCGCACCCGGCAGGCGTCTCCGGAGGACGCTCAGGAACGCCGGCCCGGCCGGACCGCCAGGGACCACCATCGCCGGCTGCAGCCCTCGAGCGAGCGACGAGGTCCGCCGAGCGATCGGTGCTCCTCGCGGCTCCCTCACCCGCCGCGCTGGCGGCTCACCATCTCGGTGATCCAGATGGGCGCGTAGGGAGACGTGCAGCCCGGGGCGTCCTCCATCTCCGCCTCGATGCGGTCGAGGAGTGCCGGGAGGTCGAGGCCCTCGGGCTTCTCCGCCACGCGTCCGGTGGTGAGTTCCCAGCCGGCACTGGCCACCACCGGGTCCGGGTCGGCGGACCAGGCCGGCCGCAGGTCCTCGGCGTGCGGGCTCTCCTCGACCACGTGGTCCACGAGCCAGTCGCGCACCTTCGGGGTCCGCGCCTGACGCAGCATGGCGTCCAGCTCGGTGCGCTCGAACTGCTTTGCCGGCAGATCAGCAGTGCCAGCAGCCTCGCCGCGGAGTCCCCCGTCTGCCACGGTCCGCGCGCCAGGTCCTGCTGGGTCCCCAGCCGCTTGGCGAACCGTGGCACACACGGTCACCCGTGCCTTCCGCGTCGGGCGCCGGCGAGGTGCGCCCCGACCCCGTTCCCGCGGCCACGCCCCGGCGCGGAGCCGACCGCCTGGGCGACGTCGCCATGCCCCGGGAGGGCCTCAGTGCCCGGTGAGGGCGGTCATCGCCCGGTCGAGCAGCCGGGCCGGGCGTCCGGTGCGCCGCTCGCGGTCGTCGATCAGCCCGGCCAGGCGGATCCCGGCGTTGACGCCGAGCCAGCGCAGGGGCTCGGGTTCGAACCGGGGTGAACGGTGCCCCACCCAGGGCAGCCGGACCAGCTCGCTGTCCCGGCCGGTGACCAGGTCGGCGAGGGTGCGCCCGGCGAGGGCGGCCAGCGCGACGCCGTCCCCGCTGTAGCCGCCCGCGTGCGCGAGCCCCGTGCCCGGGTCGAGGCCGACCGACGGCCACCCGTCCCGCGGCACGCCGAGCACGCCGCCCCACCGGTGGGTCACGCGGACGCCGGCCAGCGCCGGGAACAGCTCGGCGAGGCTGCGGCGCAGCGCGTCGTGCACCCCGCGGGCGTGCTCGGCTCCTCCGGAGGTCCGGGACCCGAAGCGGTACGGCGCGCCGCGGCCGCCGAACACGATCCGGCCGTCGCGCGTGCGCTGGGCGTAGAGGAGCAGCCGGCGGGCGTCGTTCAGGGTCTCCCGGCCGCGCCAGCCGACCTCCGCCCAGGAGCCCTCGGGCAGCGGCTCGGTCGCCAGCACGAGCGAGTGGACCGGCAGCAGCGTGCGGCGGTGGCCGGGCAGGGCCGGCGTGTAGCCCTCGAGCGCCCGGACCACCACGCCGGCCCGCACCTCGCCGGCGGCGGTGCGGACCCGGTGCGGGGCGATCTCGGTGACCGGCGTCCCCTCGTGGACGACGACACCGCGGCGCTCCACCGCCTCGGCCAGCCCGCGCACCAGCCGGGCCGGGTCGAGCGCCGCGCAGTGCGGGGTGAACGTGGCGCCGAAGACCCCGTCGGCGGCGACGCGCTCGCGCGCCTCCGCGCGGGAGAGCCAGCGCAGGTCCTCCTCGGCGACGCCCCGCCGGCGGGCCCCGGCGACCTCGGCGAGCAGCCGGCGGGCCTGCGGCTCCGAGCGGGCCAGGCACAGGTGGCCGCCCCTGTCCGCCCGCGCGTCGATGCCCTCGGCGTCGGCCACCCGGAGCACGTCGTCCACGGTGTGCCACGCCGCGCGCTGCCAGGCGGCGGCCGCGGCCGGGGACGAGGCGGCGGCCACGGCGTCGTGCTCGACCGGCAGCAGGCCGGACAGCCAGCCGCCGTTGCGGCCGGAGGCGCCGAACCCGGCGAACTCCCGCTCGAGGACGACGACCCGCAGACCCGGGTCCCGGCAGGCGAGGGAGTGGGCGGTCCACAGCCCGGTGAACCCGGCCCCGACCACGGCGACGTCGGCCTCGACCCGGCCGGTCAGCGCCGGGCGCCGCCGCTCGAGCTCATCCGCGGGCAGCGTGTCGTGCCAGAGGGACAGCGAGCGCGGCGGCGTCATCCCTCCTCGGTCGCCGGGACGCACAGCACGGGGCGGTCGGACAGGTGCAGCAGCTTGTGCGACACCGAGCCCAGGAACGCACCGCGCAACGGGCTCTCCCCCCGCGTCCCGACGACGATCACCCGGCCGTCGTGCCGGTGCGCGGCGTCGATCAGCGCCTGGGCCGGCTTCTCCGACAGCACCTCCACGACCGTCGCGACGCCGGCCTCCTGAGCCTCCTCGACCGCGTGCGACACCGCCGTCCGGCCCAGCTCGGCGATCGCCCGCTGGTGGGCCTGGAACTCCTCCCCGACCCCGCCCGGCGGCTCGACGCCGTAGACGAGCACCAGCGGCTCGTCGAAGCGCGCGGCCAGCGAGATCGCCATCTCCAGCGCCGGCCGGGATCCGGGCGACTCGTCGTAGCCCAGGACGATGCTCACCGCAGGTCCTCGTCGACCTCGATGCGGTCACCGGCGATGCCGGGGCGCTCCTGCCAGTACCGGCCGTCCCTCGCCCGCCAGACCAGCATCAGGACGATGCCGACGAGGAAGATGCCGACGCCGATGACCAGCGGGGGCCCGACCCCCAGCCATGCCTGCCCGGTGTAGGAGTTCTCCGGGTCGGAGATGTCGCGGATCGCGAGCACCAGCAGCCAGATCAGCAGCCCCGCGCCGACCAGCGGCCCCAGGCCGATGAGCAGGAACGACGACACGCTGCGGGTCAGCTGCCGCCGGTGGTAGACGGCGCAGGCGATGCCGGTCAGCGCGTAGTAGAAGGCGATCAGCAGCGACAGCGCGGTGATCGAGTCGAACAGCGCGTTCTCGCTGAGCAGGCTCACCGCGACGAACCAGACGCTGGCGATGCCGCCCACCCACCAGGTCGACACGTCCGGCGTGCGGTGGCGCGGCGAGATGTGGCCGAAACGGCGCGGGAACGCGTGCCGCCGCGCCATCGACAGCCCGGTGCGCGAGGCCGGGAGGATCGTCGTCTGCGTCGAGGCGATGGCCGCGGTGGCCACCGACAGCAGCACCACCCAGTCCCAGCCGCCCATCACCTCGGTGGACAGCAGCGCGAAGATCGCCTCCTCCTCGTCGGCGTTGTCGGCCAGGTAGTCGGTGCCGGCGAAGGCGAGGACCGCGACGGCGACACCCACGTAGGTCACCAGCAGGACGATGGTCGAGACGATCGCGGCCCGGCCGGGGGTGGACGTCGAGTCGCGGGTCTCCTCGGTGAGGTTGACCGCCGACTCCCAGCCCCAGTACGCGAAGACCCCGAGCAGCAGCCCCCCGGACAGCGCCGCCCCGCCGGCGCCGAACGGGTTGAGCCAGCTCCAGCTCGGGTCCAGGCCCCCCAGTGGGCTGTCCCCGGTGACCCCGCGGACGATCGCCACCGCGGCGAAGACCAGCAGGGCGAGGGTCTGGGCGAGGATCAGCCCGTTCTGCAGCCGGGCCGAGAGCTCGGTGCCCAGCACGCAGATCCAGGTCATCAGCAGGATGAGCGCGACGGTCAGCACGAGGACGACCACCGTGTTCTCGGCCAGCGAGTCCAGGTTCAGCGTCCGCAGCGCGAAGACCACGCCCACGTTGGCCAGGGACCCGATGATCAGGACGCCGGTCATGGTGATCGCCCAGCCGCCGATCCAGCCGGCCCACGGCCCCATCGCCCGCGTCACCCAGGAGAACGTCGTCCCGCAGTCGGGGTCGACCCGGTTCAGGGCGGCGAAGGCCGCGGCGATCAGCAGCATCGGCACGAACGAGGCCAGCAGCACGCCGGGGGTGTTCACCCCGGTGAGTGCCACCAGGGCGCCGATGATGGCCGCCAGCGAGTACGCCGGCGAGGTGGACGCCAGCCCGATCACGAGGGCGTCGACGAAGCCGATGGCGCCCGGGCGGAGCGTCGGCTCCGTGCCCGGGCGGACGGCGGGTTCCGCGGGGTCCGCGCTCATGCGACGGTTATCGCAGCACAAGCGCGTGTCGGCAAGGGTTTGCCGGTTCCAGGCCTGTTCCGACCACGGAACGAGTGGCTAGGGTGACCGCCACCTGTGGAGGTGGAGATGCGCATCCTGCTCGTGGGCGCCGGCGGGGTCGGCAGCGCGGTCACCGCGATCGCGGCCCGCCGGGGGTTCGCGGAGCGGCTGGTGGTCAGCGACTACGACCTCGCCCGCGCCGAGAAGGCGGTCACCGCGATCGGCGACCCGCGGTTCGTCGCCGCCCGGGTCGACGCGAGCGACGAGGACGGCGTCCGGGCGCTGCTGGCCGAGCACGGCTGCCAGGTGCTGCTGAACGCGACCGACCCGCGCTTCGTCATGCCGCTGTTCCGCGCCGCGCTGGCCGCCAGCGTCGACTACCTGGACATGGCCATGTCGCTGTCGCGCCCGCACCCGGCGCGGCCGCACGAGGAGACCGGGGTCAAGCTCGGCGACGAGCAGTTCGCGCTGGCCGGCGAGTGGGAGGCGGCCGGCCGGCTGGCCCTGGTCGGCATGGGCGTGGAGCCCGGGCTCTCCGACGTCTTCGCCCGGTACGCCGCCGACCACCTGTTCACCGAGATCGACGAGCTCGGCGTCCGGGACGGCGCGGACCTGACGGTGCGCGGCCACTCCTTCGCCCCGTCGTTCAACATCTGGACCACGATCGAGGAGTGCCTCAACCCGCCCGTGGTGTGGGAGCGCGAGCGCGGCTGGTTCACCACCGAGCCCTTCAGCGAGCCGGAGGTCTTCGACTTCCCCGAGGGCATCGGCCCGGTCGAGTGCGTCAACGTGGAGCACGAGGAGGTGCTCCTCATGCCGCGGTGGGTCGACGCCCGGCGGGTCACCTTCAAGTACGGGCTCGGCTCGGAGTTCATCGAGGTCCTGAAGACCCTGCACCGGCTCGGCCTGGACTCCACCACGCCGATCCGGGTCGGCGACGTCGAGGTCTCCCCGCGCGACCTGGTCGCCGCCGCGCTGCCGGACCCGGCCGGGCTCGGCGAGCTGATGACCGGCCGGACCTGCGCCGGGTTGTGGGTGAGCGGCACCGGCACCGACGGCCGCCCGCGCCAGGTGTACCTGTACCACGTCGTCGACAACGCCTGGTCGATGGCCGAGTACGGGTCGCAGGCCGTGGTGTGGCAGACCGCGGTCAACCCCGTCGTGGCCCTCGAGCTGCTGGCGACCGGACGGTGGCAGGGCCGCGGCGTGCTCGGCCCGGAGGCCTTCGACGCGGTGCCCTTCCTGGAGCTGCTCACCGCCTACGGCTCCCCCTGGGGGATGCGCGAGGGCGGGTAGGGGTCAGGCCGCCGGCCCCGCGTACAGCTCCGGACGGCGGTCGCTGAGGTAGGTGTTCACCGCCCGGGACGCGTGCAGCGCCGCCGGGTCGACGTCGGCGACCAGCAGCTCCTCCCCCCGCCCGGCGCGCGCCAGCGCGGTGCCGTCGGGGGCGATCAGGCAGCTGGCGCCGAGGTAGGTGTAGTCGCCCTCCTGGCCGATCCGGTTGACGTAGGCGACGAACAGCTGGCTCTCCAGGGCGCGGGCCGGGACCAGCACCGTGCTGATCTGGTCGTAGGGGTCCATGAGCCCGGTGGGGACCAGCAGCAGCTCGGTGCCCGCGAGCGCGTGCGCGCGGGCCGCCTCGGGGAACTCGATGTCGTAGCAGATCAGCAGCCCCAGGACGACGTCGTCGATGCGGAACTGGACGACGCCGACGTCCCCGGGGACGAAGGAGCTGCGGTCCAGCTCGCCGTAGAGGTGCGCCTTGCGGTAGCCGGCCAGCCGGCGGCCGTCGCGGTCGACGACCTGCACGCTGTTGGCGACGCCGGCGTCGGTGCGCTCGGGGTGTCCGTAGACGATGGCCAGCCCCGTCTCCGCGGCGATGTCCGCGACCCGGGCGGTGAGCGGGCCGGGCACCGGCTCGGCCAGCGCCGCGACGCGTTCCGGACCCAGCGCGTACCCGGTCACCGACATCTCGGGCGTGACCAGCACGCGGGCGCCGGCCGCGGCGGCGCGCCGGGCAGCGGCGGCGAGCGCGGCGAGGCCGGCCTCGGGGTCGGGCGTCTCCGCCGGGCCCTGGAACAGCGCGATGCGCACGGGACTCCTCTCCGGTCCGGGACCTGCGGGCACCAGCATGGCAGCCCGCGCTACCCGCCCCGGACCGGTGGAGCCTGCAGCGCCAGCCAGAGGTCGACCCGGTCGGGCGTGCTGTCCAGCCGACGCGCGGTGAGCTGCTCGACCCGGGCCAGGCGGTGGCGCAGCGTGTTGACGTGCACGTGCAAGCGGTCGGCGGTCTCCTGCCACCGGCCACCGGTCTCCAGGAAGGCCCGCAGCGTGGGCAGCAGGTGCGCCTCGTGCCGCCGGTCGTGCTCCTCCAGCCCGCCGAGCACCGTCTGCCGGAAGTCCTCCACGTCGCCGCGGTCCTGCAGGGCCAGCAGGTAGGCGTGCCGGCCGCGCAGCTCGTCGGAGAGCACCGCGCCGCTCCCGTGCGCGAGCTCGGCGGACTGCTGCGCCTGGATCGCCGCGCGCCGCAGGGTGGCGACGCCGTCGGCCGAGGAGCTCACCCCCGCGCCTGCCGCGCGCACCCGGCGGGCCAGCGCCGTGCCGACGGCGAGCGGCCCGCCGCCGTCCTGGACCGCGGCGCCGGACAGGACGGCGAACAGCTCGGTCCCGCGGAGGGCGAGGACGGCGTCGATCCCGGCGTCCTCCCGCCATCGCTCCGCCAGCGCCAGCGCGGCCTCGCCGTCGCGGACCCGGCACACCACCACGACCAGCGGGTGCTCGGGGTCCAACCGGTAGGTCGCCAGCCGGGCCGCGGCCAGCTCGTCCTGGTGGCCGAGGACCAGCGACACCACCTCTCCCGACAGCCGGCGCTCGGCCTCCCGGACCGCCCGCTCGCGGGCCAGCACCAGGCCGACGATGGGGACGGCGGCGTCGGTGCGGGCGCGCACCAGCAGGTCGTCGCCGGTGACCGGGACGGCGAGCAGCGCCACGCGACGGCGCCCGGCCACCACCGCCCGCACCCGCCAGGTGCCCCGCCCGGGGACGTCGACGTCGCGGGGCTCGTCCGCCGCGGTGGCGCGGCCGGCCTCCGCGGCGAGGAGCGCGCGCGCCGCGTCCTCCGGTGGCGTGCGGCTCCAGGCCAGCGGCACCCCCTCCCCGTCGGTGATCCACACCTCCCGCCCGATCGCCCGGCCGAGCACCGCGGCGACCGCGCCGAGGGCAGGCCCGGTCGGCTCGGTCTCCGCGGCGGCGAGCAGGTCGGTGGTGAGCCGCAGCGTCCCGCGCAGCACGGCCTCGCTCTCCCGGGTCAGCCGGTCGACGAACCACTGCGAGATGGCGAGGAAGGGGGTCTGCACGCCCACCACCAGCAGCGGCACGCCGTGCTCGCGGCAGGCGCGCACCAGGGCCTGCGGCACCCGCTCGCCGGGGTCGAGCAGCCCGTAGCCCACACCGGCCACCCGGCGCCCGGCCAGGGCGCGGACGAACTCCCCGGACGAGGCGCCCCGACGTCGCCACACCCCGGCGGTGAGCAGCAGCTCCTCCCCTGCCAGGTAGGGCGAGGGGTCGGCCAGCTCGGTCACGTGCACCCACCGGATGGGACGGTCCAGGTCGCCGTCGACCACCAGCTCCAGGTCGAGGCCGGGGGCGTCGAGCAGGTCGCGCAGCGTGCTGGCCATCGGAGGAAGCTACAACGAAGTCATCCGAGTCCGGGAGGTTCCTCCAGCGCACGGGGGGCATGTGATCTGCGACGCTCGCGGGCGGTGATCTCCGGCGCGCCGCCGGAGCCGGCAGTGGAGGACCCGATGAGCGACGCGACGCGCAACCCGGAGCGCAGCCGGATCGAGGTGCGGTCGATCGACTACGTGCCCCGCGCCGAACGCCACGGCAAGGTCTGGCACCAGGGGCCGTTCTGGTTCGCCGGCAACTTCGTGCTGGTCACCATGGTCACCGGGTTCATCGGCGTGACGCTGGGGCTCTCCCTGGGCTGGACGCTGCTGGCCATCGTCCTCGGCGTCGGGTTCGGCACCTTCTTCATGGCCTTCCACGCCAACCAGGGCCCGCGGATGGGCCTGCCGCAGATGATCCAGTCGCGCGCGCAGTTCGGCTCCCGCGGCGCGGTGCTGCCCTTCGCCGCGACGGTCTTCGTCTACGTCGGCTTCATCGTGTTCGACCTGATCCTCGCCACCCAGGCGCTGCAGCTGGTGCTGCCCGGCGGACCGGGGTTCTGGTACCCGGTGCTGGCCCTGGTGAGCATCGCGATCGCCGTCGTCGGCCACGACCTGCTGCACTTCGTGCAGCGCTGGCTGACCTACGTCCTGCTGGTGGCCTTCGGCGTCTTCACCGTCTGGGCGATCGTCCACCTCGGCGACGCCCCGCGGCCGGTGGAGACCGGCTGGACCCTCACCGGGTTCCTCACGATGTTCTCCCTCGCCGCGGGCTACCAGATCAGCTACTCGGTCTACGTCTCCGACTACTCCCGCTACCTGCCGACCGACACCCCGGCCGGGAAGGTCATCGGCTGGACCTACCTCGGCGCGGCCGGGTCGGCGATCTGGCTCATGAGCCTCGGGGCGCTGCTGGCCGACCGGCTCGAGGCCCCCGACGCGATCGGCAGCCTGGTGGCGGTCGGCAACGAGCTGTTCCCCCACTTCGGGACGGCGCTGGTGCTGGTCTCCGTCCCGGCCCTGATCGGGATCATGTCGGTCAACGCCTACGGCGCCATGCTGACCAGCGCCAGCGCGGTCGACGGCTTCCGCCGGATCACCCCCGGGGTGCGCACCCGCGTCACGGGCATCGTCGTGGTGATGCTCCTGGCCGTGGTCATCGCGCTGGTGCTGCCCGAGGACTACCTCGGCAGCTTCAACACCTTCGTGCTGCTGATGCTCTACTTCCTGATCCCGTGGACGGCGGTCAACCTGGTGGACTTCTACTTCGTCCGCCGGGGCCACTACGCCATCACCGAGATCTTCGAGCCACGGGGCATCTACGGGACCTGGCCCGCCCGCGGGCTGACCGCCTACGTGGCCGGGGTCGTCGCGATGGTGCCGTTCGTCGTCACGACCGCCTACACCGGCCCGGTGGCCGAGGCGCTCGGTGGCGTGGACGTCTCCTTCGTCGTGGGGCTCGTCGTCGCCGGCGGCCTGTACCTGCTGCTGAGCCGCAACCTCGACACCGCCGCCGAGGAGCGGGCCCGGGCCCGCAGCGACGAGGAGCTCGAGGCGCTGGTCCGCCAGGGCCTCGCCCAGCCCGACCAGTTCGACGCGCCGGCATGAGCCCGCGCCCGGCGCCCGCCCGGGTGGCCGTCGTCCAGGAGCCGCCCGCCGTGCTCGACCTGGCTGCGAGCGTGGCCCGCGCGGTCGCGGCCGTCGGGGCCGCCGCCGCCGAGGGAGCGCAGCTGGTCGTCTTCCCGGAGACCTGGCTGACCGGCTACCCGGCGTGGGTGTTCGGCCTGGCCGGGTGGGACGACGCGGAGGCGCGGCGCTGGTACGGCCGGCTGCTCGCGCAGTGCCCCGCCGTGGACGGACCCGAGCTCGACCCGCTCCGGGCGGCGGCCCGCCGGCACGGGGTGCTCGTCGCGATGGGCCTCAACGAGCGGACCGGTGCGGCCGGCGGGTCCCTGTACAACTCGCTGCTGTACCTGGACGGCGACGGCGGCACGCTCGGCGTCCACCGCAAGCTGGTCCCGACCCACACCGAGCGGATCGTGTGGGCGCCGTCCCCGGACGCGTCGGGCCTGCAGGTGCACCCCACGGCGGTGGGCCGCGTCGGCGGGCTGGTGTGCTGGGAGCACTGGCAGCCGCTGATCCGCCAGGCGCTGCACGCCCAGGACGAGCAGGTGCACCTGGCGCTGTGGCCGGACATGACCGAGGTGCACGCGCTCGCGGTGCGCACCTACGCCTTCGAGGGCCGCTGCTTCGTCGTCTCCGCCGCCCAGTACCTGCGCGCCGAGGACGTCCCCGAGGACCTGCGCGAGCCCTACCGGCTGGGCGTGGGCCCCGACACCCCCGCGACGGGCACCTGGTTCCCCGGCGGCAGCGGCGTGGCCGGCCCGGACGGCTCGTGGGTGGCCGAGCCCCTCGACGGGGCCGGTACCGTCCACGCCGAGCTGGACCTGGAGCTCGCGACCGCCTTCAAGCACGACCTCGACGTCGCGGGCCACTCCAGCCGGGCCGACGTCTTCCGGCTCACCGTGGACCGGCGCCCGCGCACGGCGGTCAGCTGGGTGCCCGACGACGTCCCGGCCGCCGATCCCGCCGGCTGACCGTCTCCCCGATCCCCTGGAGTCGACCCCGTGGAACAGCAGAACCCCATCGGCCCCGTGGACGCCACCCGGGTCCCCCGCTACGCCGGCCCGGCCACGTTCGCGCGGCTGCCCCGCCTCGACGAGGTCTCCCGCGCCGACGTCGCCGTCCTCGGGGTCCCGTTCGACTCCGGCGTCAGCTACCGGCCCGGGGCCCGCTTCGGCCCCGGCCACGTGCGGGCGAGCTCCAAGCTGCTGCGCCCCTACAACCCGGCGCTGGACGCCACCCCGTTCGGCAGCCAGCAGGTGGCCGACGCCGGTGACATCGGCGTCAACCCGTTCGACCTCGACGACGCGATCGCGACCATCGACCGGTCGGTGACCGACCTGCGCGCGGACGGCGCGCAGCTGCTCACCATCGGCGGGGACCACACCATCGCGCTGCCGATCCTGCGCTCGATCGCCCGGGACTCCGGACCGGTGGCCGTCCTGCACTTCGACGCGCACCTGGACACCTGGGACACCTACTTCGGCGCCCCCTACACCCACGGCACGCCGTTCCGCCGCGCCAGCGAGGAGGGCCTGATCGACCTCGAGCGCTCGCTGCACATGGGCATCCGCGGCCCGCTCTACGGCAAGCAGGACCTCGAGGACGACGCCGTGCTCGGCTTCCAGGTGATCCGCTCCGACGACTACGAGGTCGACGGTGTCGCCAGCATCGTCGAGCGGATGCGCAGCCGGCTCGCCGGCGGCCCGGTGTACGTGTCGGTCGACATCGACGTCCTGGACCCGGCGCACGCCCCCGGCACGGGGACGCCGGAGGCCGGCGGGCTGACCAGCCGGGAGCTGCTGCAGACCCTGCGCGGGCTGGTCGGGGTCGACGTCGTCGGCGCCGACATCGTCGAGGTCTCCCCGCCCTACGACCACGCCGAGCTGACCGGCATCGCCGCCGCGCACGTCGGCTACGAGCTGCTGTCGGTGCTGGCGCTCAACCGGCAGGACGGCTCCCCCGCCTGACCGGGCCCGGCCGTGGGGGGGGGGGGGGGGGGGGGGGGGGGGGGGGGGGGGGGGGGGGGGGGGGGGGGGGGGGGGGGGGGGGGGGGGGGGGGGGGGGGGGGGGGGGGGGGGGGGGGGGGGGGGGGGGCGCGGCCCCGCCCCCCCCCACGCCGCGCCGCGACGGCGACGTCGCACCCCGGCAGCAGGGCCGCCAGCTCGTCGCCGCCCAACCGGGAGAGCACCGCGTCCTCGCTCCGGAGGTGCTCGCGCAGGATGCGCGCGAGGTGG